>CAIYFP010000024.1 GCA_903925515.1 uncultured Verrucomicrobiota bacterium | reverse complement strand
GTTTCCCCAACACCTCCTCGCGTGTTCCCGTGCTCATTGAATCGTCCATGCCGGCCACGGTAACAGGACTTCTGGCGCAACGATCCCTCCACCCCCTTCGCCCAGTACCCCCGCCGGTAACAAACATTCTGGCGCAATTCGTCCTGCGCCCATCCGTAACACGTTCCCAAAAATCAACTTGCCAATCGCAGTTGAGCGCAAGTAAATTGTCCAACGTATGCCGAAAAGACGACCACTCAAAACGGATCATTTGATCCCCGTAACCACCCCCGCTTCCAAGGCCAAAGCAGGCGTATGGTTTGGCGACCGCAAAGAATTCAAGAAGCGCCAGACACTGCTGATGGAAGCAATCAAGGACAAAGTTGCTTGGATCCCAGTTGAGGGCGCGATAATTGCCGTTCGCGAAGAGCCAAGAGGCATCGTGCTCCTCGCGCCAAACCCCACCCTGCCTGGGATTATCGTCCTTGCGGACGGTGCTGGTCAGAAGGACACACAGCGACTTCAAGAGACTCACGTTCAATTAGTTCGTGATCTTGCGGCAGCTATCGAGATACCTACGCAAGTAATGAACGCTGAGGATGAGAAGGTAGAACTGGCCTACGAAGAAGAAGTCGCGCGCATCATTGGTGAGCTTGACAAGGCAAAAAAGCCCAAAAAGAAGAAAAAGACTAGTTAGAAAGCTCGAAGCCCTCCAATTGTCACCGAGGAGCTGCCAAATAGTGGTAATTGCATTGCCCTGAAAAAGTCAGATCCCGATTAGTTTAGTCACAGGGTATAGCCATAGAAAAGGGTTCGGTCAATCCCAAGAGTATCATTGGAGACGGTCACTGTCTCTTAGGCGAAGAATGGTATCTTAACAGCTAGGATCGAGCAGCGCGTCTTGGACGCAAGAAAGCCGAGGCTCCTTACGTTCTAGGAAGCGGCCACATGACCGGAATACTCAGACCTGGGTCGTCCTTCTGTCAACAAACAGTCAAACATTGGAGGTTTTCAAAATCACAGCGACAAGATGATGTATCTTAGCAACTAGCCGGCACAAACCTACCCAGCCGTTCCAAAACACAAATTGTGAGGCGCTCCCAGCTTGGCTCTCCCGTCATTCCTCTGTTAGCTGGCTCAGCTAAGTTATTCGTTGAACAACGTCCGTGGGGTGTTGCCCGGCTAAGCCGGAGCGCAGAATGCCTTGACCAACATCCAACCGAATCCTTCAGCAGATGATAAAGACGAAAACATCAAAACCCTATCCACCCCCACCGAAACGCAACGGTCTGTTTGTATATAGCCACGAGAACGAGGCTGTAGTATTCGATCCGATCTCACTTGAGAGTGTTCAATTGGATTCTCATGAATATAGCGATTTCATGAAGAACGAGAAAAAGGGGGAGATGACTCGCTATTTAGAAGGCATCGGCTGTAGTAGTCGAGAAATACCGACTCGAGACCTGGCTTTAGAAGCTATCACAAGACGATTAGAAAGTCTCTCGCTACCAACCAAGCCGCGCCGCATTACCGGCCTTCGAATAGTCGTCACCACAAAGTGCAATTTGAATTGCTCTTACTGTTTCGTCAACACCAACTCTGGGGCTCCCGACCTATCTGAAAGCGAGTTACAAAGTGGACTACAGTTTCTGTTCCAACATAACGAAGGTCAGGATGAAGTGACAATTCAATGGTTTGGGGGTGAACCGACACTTAGATTTGACCTGATCGCAAAGGGAGATCAGTACATTGAAACGCTGCGTCAGGATTACCGCGTAAGACGAGTCCGCAGGACAATCGTCACAAACGCCGTGCGGTTCACCGAAGAAATGCTCTCGCATTTTGCGAAATTCAATTATGGAGTTGGTGTATCAATTGATGGATCTGAGGAAATGAACCACCGTGAACGGAAGCTGCTCAGCGGAAACAGCTACTTCTCACAATTAAGGGCTAATATAAATCAACTCCGTCAGTTTCCCGACATCTACTTGGGTGCCAACCTAACCCCGACCGTAAGAAATGTCGAACACATTCCAGATATTGTCGAATATTTGATAGATGATTTGAATATCAATTTCATCTATGTCAATGATCCGATCCCTGCAAAGGGACATGAGAAGATTAGTGGAATTAAACTTGCGGATGCATTGTCGAAAGCTCGGATGCGCGCATTGTCGAGGGGAGCTGTTCTTCATTCGTTGCTTGATAGAGTTTATCAAGCTTTGGATACGCGAACCCCGAGATTGCTAGAAGAAATTGATGGTTCAATGACTGGTGCATTGTTACCGGGCGGCGTTGTTAGTCTTTCAGATCTATTTTGGACAGACCGGCGACTCTGGCAACCTGTCGCTGGGTTGAATCCAAAATCAGTTGACCTTTCAAAAGGCACTAAAACCCTACTTCCTGTTAACGATTGCTTAGAATGCCCAGCAATTGCAATTTGTGGCGGACCGCCTCTATCACACGCTTATTTTAGCGGATGTGAAACTCCAGACCCAGAGCATTGTAGTCTTTTTCGAAGGGCGATCGAATCGGCTATTTGGGACATGACGGGGCTTCAATAGGTGAACACCAAGAATTGGCAATTTAGGGATGCAGTAGTCAGTGTCTCCGATGCGTGTAGGGTCGCATGCGGATTCTGCTTCCGCGCAGATAAAGGGCAAGCAGTGTTAACGATGGACAGGCTAGGGTTGATTGCTAGCCGATTGAGGGAAGTAGGAGTTCAGAACATTTGCCTCTCTGGCGGCGAACCAACTGATCATCCTTACTTTGAAAGAATGGTCTCTCTCCTTGTGCGTTACGGCTTCTCTGTATCGATTATAACAGCGTCACGCCCCGAATATCCACTGGATCGATTAAGCGCGGTTCTGCCACTACTTTCTCACATTACATTTTCGGCGGACTCTACAGGTGCAGCCCTCGTGGGTAACACGAGACGTCATTTTGAGACTGCAGCAGATTTGTTTCGTGCGCTTCCAGAACGCTCATCAAAATCTATTCATCTTAATATATTCAGACTTAGTGAGATTGAAGTGAGCACGATTTGCGACATTGTTGACAGGCTCGGTCATCCGCAACTTGCGCTCAGCTTTCTTTATCTGTCCGCCGATATTCTCTTGGAACAACGCCTGAGCAAAGAGGTTTATTTCGATATACTTCATCGAGACTATGCACTCTTACAGGGGAGGTTTTCGATTGGGCAGGAACTTATGGCTGCGTTCAGACTCCTCACTGGAAGCGAAAACCGGGCACGCTGCCAGTCTAAAAAGCTCTTCGTTAGTGCTTCGGGGTCTGTCAGACTATGTCCATACGCCGACGACGGCCAGTTGGCAATCTCAATGAGTCGGGAGGAACTAAGAGCCGGCATTCATCGGTTCACAAAAGGGCCACCCGGGCATACGGAAGCATGTGCCCCCTTCTGTTTCGATTCCTAGCATTATTACATGCTCCTCAGAGACAACCTAGTTTATGGCACGATGCGGGTTGCGGGCTCCTTTGATGGAACTATTCTGCGACCGAGAGAACCAAGATCGGCTATCGCAGTTCTCAAAGCGGCTCATAAGGCTGGATTTCGCTACTTCGACACAGCGCCACTATACGCTCTAGGCCGAGCTGAAGTTCTGCTCGGGGAAGCTCTACACGGATTGCATTGCTGCGTCGAAACCAAAGTTGGTGTTGATATTAATCATAAGCCTTTTCCAAAGGTTGATTTTTCCCCAAAAGCCATAGAAAGTAGCTTAGAGGGTAGCTTAAAGCGACTGAATGGTTTGCACGTATCCAGAGTGTATTTCCACAACCCACCCGCAAGGATATTGCAGGGATTTGTCCTGGAGGATCTAACACGTCGCATACGGACGATTTTGGGTGCCGAGTGTCGAATCGGAGTGTCCCTTTGTAGTATTGGCGACAGCGATCATATCGCCGAGGGTTCTCCAATTGATTCCATTATGGTTTCTCTTCGCGACTTGATGAATGACTCCGCCAGAAGATGTGCGCTGGAGAGGAAGTACAATATTGTGGTGAGGGAAGTGTTTATAGGTGGAACACTTATCGCTGGATTGCCATTGCAGAAGTGCCTTAAGGCGCACTTTATCCGCAGCATGATTGAGCGAATTCCCTCTGGCAAAGGCTGCAGAATCGTGGTGGCGCCGCGAACCATTCGCCAATTATGCGATTATTGCCGATGAGTCTGATCTCCTCATCTCACTCTGGCAGGATTTTAGCGCGGGAATTATTTAGTCACGCCTGTAGGTTTGGTGGAGAGTTAGCGGTCGTTGTTAATGACTACAACCAACTTGCAATTATCCGAGGTGGTAAGCGACTTATTCTCGTGCAGGAGAACTGTATCGCACATGTCCACCCAGATGATTGCACGCTGATTGATAAGCGCCTTGCTTTTCATCCCAGCGATTCTGACATTGCGTATTCTGCACATCGCGCAGTGCGGCAACCACGGCTTGGATGGCACGCAATTGTTTCAGCAGCCGGTGTAACCGTCTTCCACCACAGAATTGCATGCGAAATGGCAGAGGTTAAACTTTTGGCATCACTTGAATACTACCTGCATGCTGATGAGACGGGTGGGCTTCTAGTATCACCACGCGCAGGAACTTCGGTTCGATATCATCAGATTCATATTTGCGCTCAACCTATGGTGGAGTTTCGGCGAAATGGTTCACCATCTACAGGGAAAGCCAAGTAACAGGTGGATTCAAGCCTGCTTTAACGGTTTATTGAGAAACCCGGTGTTGTGCTGAAACCGGGTTTTGGGCTGCGCGGTTTGAGGGTCATGCGAGGTATCGATGATCCCCTTGGACAGGTTTTGTCTGCTTTCGTCGGGGAGCGGTAAGCGTTACCAGGGGCAACCTTGTTCGGCACGTCATAATTGTCATAGCGTTTGTGCTATGACACCTATGGAAGAGACCGGCCGGTCGCGGCCGACACCCACGGGCGCGGGCGCATGCCCACCGAACAGAGGGAGCGGATTCTTGCGGAGTTCGCCGCCAGCGGCATGAACGCCGTCGCTTTTGCGGCCCTGGTTGGGGTCAAATATTTCACTTTTGCCGGCCGGGACCACCTCGGACGCCCGGGTCGTAAGCCGATGCCGGTCGGGCGGCCTCAAAGGGAACCGGTCGCCCCGCTGCGCTTCGTGGAGACCCAGAGCCCGCCACTCGGTAAGCGTCACCCGGCGCGACGCGAGCAGGATGTTCCACATGCGTCCCTTGGTGGAGTCGGAGGCGGTGAGCAGGGTATCCGTCTGGGGAACTGCGTCTAGGCGGGGGGTGCTGGGTGAGAGCAGAGTGAGGGGATGTCAGGGCTTGCGGGCGGCTTTCCAGGCGGTGGGGGTGAGTTCGGCGACGCGGGAGTGAGGCAATGGGGTCACATCTAAACTATTGACATTTGTTCGAGTGACCCTGGGTGAAACGGGCCCATGCAGGATCCCGGGTCCTTGGCGCAACAACTCGTCTCCTGTCCGGACCCGCCGTCGGGCCACCAGCTGCCCCCGGATAACTGCCCCGATTCGTCCAGCGGGGGATGGCTCGCCGGGCCGTCGGCTCTCGGCATCCACGCCTCGGCGAGCGACTCGGTCCATGCACCCGCCCTTGTGCCCCGGGCCGCTGGGCTGGCGTCAGCAGCCGGGTGACGGCGGCGTGGGAGGTTCTCCGCAAGAGCGGCAGGAGACGCCCACCATCCGTGCCGCCCGAAATGTCAATAGTTTAGATGTGACCCCTTTGCCTCCATGGCCTGGGCGGGGGTTAATTGGGGGCGTCGTGGTTGAAGGCCTTCGGGGGCGGCCGGACCGGCGGGGCGGGGAGGATGAGATCCTCGAAGCCGAGGTCGCGAAGGAGCCAGTCGCTGTCGCAGACGGCGCCCTTGGCGAGATGTTTGGAGTCGAGGCCGCGAATCGTGGACTTGAGCAGCAGGTTGAGGCGCGCGCGGAGGGCGGGATCCCGGGCGGCCTCCCGAGGCGACTTCCCGTCCAGCAACGCGCTGGGGTCCTCCGCCATGCGACGCATCATGGCCTGGGAGTCGTCGCCATCGACCCAACGACCCTCGGGATCGAAGGCGAACACGTATCCAGGCGGCCGTAGTCCATCGCCCGCGGAGTTTCGCACGGACGGCACGATGAGCGCGGCGGCGTCGGGTGTGGCGGGCGACCGTGGCAGGCCCTTGATCTCCTCGATGTTCTCGGCCGCCAGCTCCACGCGGTCCCCGAGCGTCCGCTCAAACTGGCGGCGTGCCTCCGCGAGGATGGACTCGGCGGCGGCATGGATCACCCACCTGTGCTCCGCAACGTAGATGCGGGCAATGAGGCGGGCTCGGGTCGGGTTGCCGGGGCACGGGTCGAACCAGTCGAAGAATGACGTGGCCGGGCCCGAGGACGCGCCCGCCGGGAACTCCCCGCGGCGGACCCAGCGCCGTGCCTCGATGGCGGCAATGCATTCGTCGGCCGAGTCGTGCAACGCGTACACCGCCCAGCAGTGCCGGAGCGGGTGGAGTTGGGCGGCATCGAAGTCGCATGCCCTCAGCGTCTCGAGCCATGAGCGCAGGAAGTCCATCTGGTTGCCCATGAGCCAGTCCCCGAGGGTCATCCCCGAGGGTTCCCAGCCGAGGTGCCGTGCGACTTCCCGGGCGACCCAGACGGGCTCCAGCCCGTGGAAACTCAGCAGGGGAAACGCCATCCCGGCGCATCGGTGGAAGTGGGGAAGCTCGTACACCCGAGCCAAGGACACGCCGTAGCGCACCGCGGAGCGCCAATGCTCCGGGTCCAACAGGATGAACGGCCCTTGCTCGGGCCGAAGCAGGTCCACCACCTCGACGCAGTCATGGTCCATGACGCGGCGGGTCTCCATGACCGCCATCCGCATCCGCGCGATGGACCGAAACAAGACCCTCTCGTCGTTGGTTTCCAGCCCGGGCAACCCCGCGTCGATCCAACGGGTCGCGCGGGTCTGGTCTTCCTCGTCGCGCTCCACGTGCAGGGCCTGCTGCAGGAGAAACGCCGCATGCCCGCCCGGGTTCGCCTCTTGATCCACCGCCCAGTGCAGGTGGATGCGAGCGATCCTGTCCGTCAAGTCGAGCCCGACGGGGATGGACGTCGCGTTGACCCTGCGCTCGAGGGCGTGGAGCCGGTTGCGATTGGCCACCGTGAATGGGTTGAACGGGCAATCGGCGGTGCAGGCGATGCTCGCGTTGCGGCGTTCGCCGCATTCCTTGGGTGTGATGTCGGTGCCCAGCGCGGGGCACAACCGGTGCTTGGATTGGCGTTGCATGTGGCGGGCACGATGGGCCATGGGCGGGCGATGGCCAGAGAGCGGCCCGGACTTTTCCATGCCTGCCCGAAAGCAAGGGGGGCATGCGCGGGGTTCCATCCGCGCGTGCAACGCGATAGGCTGCGCGCATGGCAACGGGCGTTTTGATTGAGGTGCTGGTGGATTCCGTGGCGTCGGCGCGGGCGGCGCGGGCGGGTGGGGCGGACCGTTTGGAGGTGTGCCAGAACCTGTTCGAGGGGGGCACCACCCCGAGCCTTGGGCTGCTCAAGGCCATGCGGGCGGCCGTGGACCTGCCCCTGAACGTGATGATCCGACCGCGCGGCGGCGACTTCTGCTATTCGGACGACGAGCTCGACGTGATGCGGCATGACGTCGTGGCGGCCAAGGACGCCGGCGCGAACGGGATCGTGCTCGGGTTGCTTCGGCCGGACGGCACGGTGGACGAGGAACGCACGGCGCGGTTGGTCGCTTTGGCCCGGCCGTTGCCCGTCACGTTCCATCGGGCCATCGACATGACCCGCGACCTCGGCGAGGCGCTGGAGGCGCTGGTGCGACTGGGCGTGGACCGGGTGCTGACGTCGGGGGGCGAGGCGACGGTCTGGGAGGGCGTGGATGCGATCGCGGCGCTCATGGAACGGGCGGCTGACCGGATCATCGTGATGCCGGGCGGCGGGATCCGGGAGCACAACGTCCAGAAGGTCCTCGCGCGGACCGGCGCGCGGGAGGTCCACGTGAGCGGGAGCCGGACGGTGGAGAGCCGGATGGAGCATCGGAACACGCGGGTGTTCATGGGCAAGGAGCTGCGCGCGCCGGAGTTCCTCGTGAGCGAGGTCGATCCCGGGCGCGTGGCGCGGTATCGCTCGCTCGTGGGCGGGGCTTGAGAAGGGGGCATGGCCATGTGGCAGGCGTTCAAGGAGTTCATGGTCTTCCTGCGGCGGGAGAAGAAGTGGTGGCTGCTCCCGGTCGTGGCCGTGCTGTTGTTGCTGGGCGCGATCATCGTCTTCAGCTCCAGCTCGGCCCTCGCGCCGTTCATGTACCCGTTCATGTAGCGGCGCACCCCGCCCGGCCGCCCCATGCAATCCATCCTCGGCATCTCGGCCCACTACCACGACTCGGCGGCGGCCATCGTCGTGGATGGCAAGGTCGTGGCGGCGGCGCAGGAGGAACGGTTCACGCGAAGGAAGAACGACGACGCGTTCCCGGTGCATGCCGCAAGGTTTTGCCTGGAACGAGCAGGGCTTGGCGGGAAGTGGCCCGACGTGGTGGTTTTCTATGACAAGCCCATCCCCAAGTTCGCGCGCTTCCTCGAGACGGTGCTTGGGCTCGTGCCGGGCGGGCTGGGGACGTTCGTGCGGTTCGCGCCGGGCTGGCTCTCGGAGAAGCTCGACGCCCGCGGGGGCATCCGGGCCGACCTGGGCGGCCTGCCGGAATCCGTGCCGGTCCTGTTCACGGAGCATCACCAGGCCCACGCGGCGTCGGCGTTTTACCCGTCGCCCTTCGACTCGGCGGCGGTGCTGGCCATCGACGGCGTGGGCGAGTACGCGACGACGACGTTGTGGCATGGCTCGGGGGATGGGCTCGAGGCGCTGGAGGAAGTCCGGTTCCCGCATTCCTTGGGGTTGCTGTACTCGGCGTTCACGGCCCATTGCGGGTTTCGGGTGAACTCGGGCGAGTACAAGCTCATGGGGCTGGCCCCCTACGGCCGGCCGGCGTTCGAGAAGGTGATTCGTGACCGGCTCATCGACCTGCGCGCCGACGGGTCGTTCCGGCTGAACCTTGAGCACTTCGACTTCCTGCGAGGGCAACGGCTGACGAACGAGCGGTTCGACGCGTTGCTCGGCGGCCCTCCACGGCAACCGGATGAACGCATCCTGGCGCGTCATGCCGACATGGCGCGTTCCATCCAGGTGGTGACCGAGGAAGCCATGCTGCGCCTGGCGCGAAGGGCGCATGAGCGAACGGGTGAACGTCACCTCGCGCTCGCGGGCGGCGTGGCGCTCAATTGCGTGGCCAATGGTCGCATCCTGCGCGAGGGCCCGTTTGAAAAGGTCTGGGTGCAGCCGGCGGCGGGTGACGCCGGCGGCGCGCTCGGGGCCGCCCTCGCGGCATGGCATCTCCACGCACGCCAGCCGCGTCCATCGCCGGGTGGACTCGACGCCATGCACGGCTCCTGCCTCGGCCCGGAGCACGGTGACGCGGAGGTTGCCGCCGTCCTCGACCGAATGGGCGCGGTCCATGAGCGGATGGAGGACGAGGAGTTGTTTGACCGCGCGGCGGCATGGCTGGAGGCGGGCGAGGTGGTGGGATGGTTTCAGGGACGCATGGAGTTCGGGCCGCGGGCGTTGGGCAATCGATCGATCCTCGGGGACCCGCGCTCGGCGGAGATGCAGGCGCGGATGAACCTGCGGGTGAAGTTCCGGGAATCCTTCCGGCCATTCGCGCCCGCCGTGCTGGCGGAGCATGCGTCGGCGTTGTTCGAGCTGGAGGGGGATTCGCCCTACATGCTGCTTGTGGCGCCGGTGCGCGAGGCGTTGCGTCGGCCCGATGCCTCCGGCGCGGCCCCTGGGGCGGAGGGGGGCGAGGACTTGTCGGAGCGGGTGCGTCGGGTTCGCTCCACGTTGCCGGCGATCACGCATGTGGATTGGTCGGCGCGCATCCAGACGGTGGACCGGGAAACCAACCCGCGCTTCCGCCGGTTGCTGGAGGCATGGCATGCGCGCACGGGTTGCCCGGCGCTGGTGAACACGTCGTTCAACGTCCGCGGCGAGCCCGTGGTGTGCACGCCGGAGGACGCCTACCGCTGCTTCGTGAACACGGCGATGGACCGGCTCGTGATCGGCAACCGGGTGTTGCAACGATCGCGCCAGCCCGCGCCGGTGCCCCAGGTGTTCGAGCCCGGGCGCGACTGAACCCTTGAGCCGAACCCACCCATGAGCGCGCGACTTCGATTCAGCGAGAACGCCCGGGACTGGCGCAACCTCACGATGTCGTCGGTGGCGGCATTGACGCTGGTCTGCGTGCTTGGGGCATGGCGCGGACGCTGGCCATGGGCGGTGGCGGCGGTGGCTGGCTCGCTTGCGTTGCTGGTGGCTGGCGTTGCATGGGCGCGTCCGGCGTGGTTCCGCGGCTGGTACCGGGGCGTGCGCTGGACGGGGCATCAATTCGGGCGGGTGACCGGGGCGGTTTTGCTCACGGTCGTTTTCGTGTTGGTCCTGTGGCCGATGGGCTGGTGCCTGCGCTGGGCGGGCCGACGTCCGCTGCATGACCCGATCGACCCGCGCCTCGCCTCCTACTGGACCCCGTCGCGCCAACCGGGTCCGATGGAACGGATGTTTTGAGGGAGCCCTGGGAGCGCGGCCGTCCCCCGCCGCTGGGGCATGGGCAGCGCCCGGGGACGGGCGCGGTCCCAGGAGCCGTGCCGTCCCGAGGTTTGACAACGCCCCGCTGTTTGGGTGTTCTCCAACAGTCAAACAAGGGCGCGGATGACGGCGACGCTTCATCTTCAGTTGGATTCACGGTCTGGGATTCCGGCGTATCGCCAGCTCATGGACCAGGTGCGCCACTACATCGCCTCCGGCACCCTCCGGCCCGGCGACCAGCTTCCTTCCATCCGCGAGCTGGCCTCGGCCATCGCGGTGAATCCCACGACCATTGTTCGCGTGTACAACGAGCTGGAACGCGAGGGCACCCTGGAGATGCGCCATGGAAAGGGGGCGTTCGTCGCCAACGCGGGGACTTCGAGGCCGACCGACGAGGCCGGGCGGGTTGAGGACCTGCGCCGCGCGGCCCGGCAGTTGGCGGTCGAGGCCGTCCAGGCCGGCGTCGATGCCCGCCGCGTCGCGGGGCTGGTCTCCGAGGAGATGGAACGTTTGCAACCGAACCGTGACGTGCACGAGGCGGAGCCGGTGCGCTTCCGGGTGGTGGCGGGGGGCAGGGCCTGAGCCATGGAAATTCCGGCGATCCATGCACGCGGGCTGGGCAAGTCGTTCGGGGGCGTGGTGGCGGTGAACGGCCTCAACCTGGACGTCGCGCGCGGGCAGGTGATGGCGTTGGTGGGTCGCAACGGCGCGGGCAAGACGACGACGCTCCGGTTGCTGATGGGCTTGCTGAGGGCGGACTCGGGCGTCGCGCGGCTCCTGGGCAAGGATTGGTGGGAGGCGACCTCGGAGGACCGGCAACGGGTGGCGTATGTGTCGCAGCAAGGGCACCCGCCGGTTTGGATGACGCTGGAGGAGACGGGCCGCATGTCGGCGAGGTTTTTCGCGCGTTGGGATAGCGGGCTGGCGCGCGAACTGGCGGGGCGCTGGGAGGTTCCTTGGAACAGGCCGTTGGGACGGCTTTCCGGGGGCCACCAGCGCCTCGCCGCATTGATCCTGGCGTTGGCGACGCGGGCGGAGGTGCTGGTGCTCGACGAGCCGGCGGCGGGCCTGGACCCGGTGTCGCGACGCGACGTCCTCCGGGGTTTGGTGGATGCCTTGGTCCGGACGGACGGGTGCACGGTGCTGCTGAGCACGCACGGGTTGGCGGACGTGGAACGGCTCGCGACCCACGTGTCGGTGATGCAGCAGGGCCGCGTGGTGGCGACGGGCGCCGTCGAGGACTGGCAACGGACGATGCGCCGCGTCCAGGTGGTGGTCCCGGGCCATGAGGTGCCGCCGGGCCTCGAGGTGCCGGGAACGCTCCGGGCGCACCGGATGGGCCCCGTGCTCACGGCCTTGGCGCGCGTGACGGACGACGCCCAGCTCGACCCCGTGCGCGCCTTGCCGGGCGTCCGGGTGAACGTGTTCCCCCTCAGCATGGAGGAGTGGTTCGTCGCGTGGATGGAGTCCGGTGCCGCCGACGGCGACCGGGTGTTGGAATTGTGACGTGACAAGTTTGGCGGGCGTTGGGAGACAGGGGAGAGCGCATGAAGACACTAGGACAATGGACGGGGCTGTTGGCGGGCTTGGCTTGGGTGGCTGCCTTGGTGCAGGCGGAGCCCGTGATCCGATCCATCCGGCCCAAGGGCACCAACCTGGTCGTGACGGTCGCGGTGGATGACGTGGCTCGACGCATCACGGTGGAGGGGCGGCCGCGGCTGGGTCCGGGCGGTTGGTTGCCGCGGGCCACGCGATGGGTGGCGGAGCGCGAGGGCGAGGTGACCGTGGAGGTGCCGATGACCAGCGACCTTGAAATCCTCCGGGTGCGAAGCGAGGCCGAGCGCGACCTGCCCCTGCCAGCCCGTTTCTTTGCCGACGCCACGCGATTTGACGGCCAGCGCTCCGTCAGCACCAACCCGCCGGCGATCGCCACGCCGGACCTGCCCGTCAACACGTTGGGGCCCGGCGTTCCCAACGACTCCAAGTTGTCCGAGGGCGCGGGCGGCGGCCGGGCGGTCGTGGAGTCCGACATCTGGCAGGTGTCGGGCTCGACCTTGTTCTTCTTCAACAACGTCCGTGGGTTGCAGGTGATCGACCTGGACCAGCCCGACCGGCCGGTGCTGCGCGGCACGTTGCCGATGGCGGCCCAAGGCGAGCAGATGTACCTGCTGCCGGGTGGCCAGAAGGGCGAGAGCTGGCTGGCGTTGCTGGCGTCGGATGCCTGCGACGGGCAAACGGGCGGCGTGGTGATGGTGCGGGTGGCCGACTTGCAGCCCGTCGAGGTCACGCGAATCCCCTATGACGGCCAGTTGCGCGAGAGCCGCTTGGTGGGTTCGGTGCTCTACATCGCCAGCCAACGATGGGGCCCGGCGTCGGATCCCGCCGCGAACGGGGCGTGGCGCGCCGAGACCCTCGTGCAATCCATCGACCTTGCTGACCCCGCGAAGCCCGTGTCGCGGGTCGCGGCCATGATCCCGGCGGCGACGGACGCCATCCAGGCGACGGACCGGTTCCTCCTCGTGGCCACGTCCGGCCCGGCGAGCGGGAAGGACGATCCCACGCAGATGCCGTGGATGCGTCCCGGCGTTCATGGCGTGACGGTTTTCGACATTTCGGATCCCTCGGGCGTTGTGGTCCAGAAAGGGACCGCATTGGTGCGTGGGCGGGTCCAGGACAAGTTCAAGCTGGGGCTTTCGGGCGACACATTGACGGCGATCTCCCAGCGCGACCCGGAGTTCCGGTTGGTCACGCGGACGAACCGCGTGGTCCGCACGGTGGGCCCGAACGGCGAGCGGCTGGACCCGCCGGTGACCGAGGAATTCGTGTACAACGACTACGTGCGCGTGACCCCGTCGCAGACATGGCTGGAGACGTTCAGCCTCGCGGTGCCGGAGAAGCCGGAGCCGTTGGGTTCGTTGAAGGTGATCGCGGACGAGTCGTTGTTCGCGACGCGGTACGTGGGGAACCGGGCGTACGTGGTGACGTTTCGCGTGATCGACCCCCTGTGGGTGATCGACCTTTCGGACCCCCGCAACCCGGCGATCAAGGGCGAGCTGCAGATCCCGGGCTACTCCAGCTACCTGGAGCCGATTGGCAACGACCGCCTCATGGCCGTGGGCGTCGAGGAATCGCGGGCGACAGTCGCCTTGTTTGACGTCCGGGACCCCGCCAAGCCCATGCAATTGTCGAAGGTGTACCTCGGCACGGGCTGGTCATGGAGCGAGGCCAACAGCGACGAGAAGGCCTTCAAGTACCTGCCGACGCTCGGCATGGCGCTGGTGCCCTGGCAGGGCACCGAGGGCAACGCATGGACCCAGGGCATGCAGATCGTGGACGTCGCCGGGGACAAGCTCGTGAAGCGCGGCCTGGTCCGGCATTCCATGGCGGCCCGCCGCGCGACGGTCCTTGGCGATCGCCTTGTCTCGTTGTCGGGGCAGGAACTGCTGGTCGTGGATGCCACCGACCGTGACCTACCCGTGGTGAAGGCCGACCTGGACCTTTCGTTTCCCGCCGAGCGCGTGCGTGTGGACGGGGATCGCCTGGACGTGGTGGGCTCGTCCTCGGGGAAGGGCCCCCGGTTGTCCCGGGTGAAGGCCTCCGCCCCGGACGCACCCATCGGTTCCCTCGATTTGCCGCCGTTCACGGTGGTGGGCATGGAGCGGTTCGGGGCCACCTTGCACCTCCTGCAATTCGAGCCGGACACGTACCGGCAGGAACCCCGCGTGATGACCAACGTCGTGGTCGGGGGCAAGGGCGACGCCGGCGGCTGGATCACCAACCACATTGTCTTCACCAACTGGTATCAAGTCGTGATCCCCGGCCGCCTGCATGTCACGGAGGTCGGGTTCGACGGCGACCAACCCCTCAAGCTGGGCGCGTCCAGCATCGAGCGCCCGGAAGGCTATTACGGGGGCTCCATGAAGGGCTTGCTGGTCGGAGTGGGGTCGATCGTTTGGGTGGAGTCCGACGCGGGCGGCATCCTGCCGTGGGTGCGGCCCGGCGGAGGCATGCTTTGGGACGGACCCGCCATCCTCCCTGGTCGCGGCGGCGGGTGGTGGGGTTGGCGCAACACCCTCGCCCTGGTCACCGAGAACGCCTCGTCGCCGGGTCGGCCGAGGCTTGCTGCCACCCTGGTCTTGGGCGGCAAGGAGGGCGTGTCCGGTTTCTCCGGGGCCCATGTCGCGGAGGGCAAGGTCCACGTGTCGCACCGTGAATGGGTCGTGCGCGAGGAGGAGGGCCCGAAGGACCGGGACGGAAACCCGACGCGCTGGTGGACGACGGAGACGCGGCATGTCCTCGACGTCGTGGACGTCACGAACCCGTCGGAGCCGTTGTTGCGAAAGCCCCTGGGCCTGCCCGCCGAGCTGGCGGGCGTGTCGCATCGGGGCGCGTTGTTGTACACGACGGGAGCGACGACGAACTCGGCGCCGGGGACGACCCAGTTGACGGCGTTGGCCTACGATGGGCTTGTGGTGGCCCCCGTGGCCGAGGCGTCCGTGGGCGATGGCTCGGGTGCCGTGGTTCTCGAAGGCGGGCGCATCCTGACGGTGGAGCCGGCCTTGAAGGAGGGAACGAAGGCCCAACTGGTGTCGTGGGCGCTGGGCTCGGATGCCCGGTGGGTCCGGCAGGAATCCCTGCCGTTGCGTGGCTCGTGGGCCACGCTTCGCCGGCTTGGGCCGCTGTTGCTGGCGGACACCGACGTCGGCATGTCATTCTTCCGGTCCACGGCCGACGGCGTGGTCGCCTTGGGCGAAGGCCCGAGGCCGTGCGGGTTCTGGGGGGATTGGGCGGCCGGCGACGCGGGCGCGGATGCCGTGGCGTGGTTGCCTCGAGGCGACTCGGGCTTGGTGCGGCTCGCCCCGATGGCGACGGGCGTGGGACGATGACGCCGCGCTCCCAGGACCCACGGTCGGCATCGGTTCGTCCGCGTGCCTTCACGGTCGTGGAGTTGCTGACCGTGGTGGCCATCGTGGCCGTCATCGCGACGTTGCTGGCCTCGGCGACGGCGGGGGCGCGTCGGCGATCCAACGAGGTCCTGTGCCGGAACAACCTTCGTCAGGTGGCGTTGGCCATCGAGTTGAACCAGGACGAGACCGCGCGGCGGCCGCGCAGCCTGACGCGCCTGACGACGCGGCCGTCGTTGTTGCCCGGGCCGAAGATACTGGTCTGCCCGTCGGATCCGGGCGCGGGCGGTGGCCATCCGACGGAGGAAGCCTCCGGTTGGGGCAATCGGGTGAGCGGCACGCAGGAACCCCATGTCGGGCGCGTGGGCCAGCCCGAGGAGGGTTCATGGGAAGCCGAGGTCCGGGAGGTTTCGGAGCGCGTGACGTTCTCGTACCTGCACCCCTTGGCGTGGCGACGCGAGGCCTGGCAACGGTTGTTGCAAGGCAAGGGGAGCCAGGTGGGGACGCTTGCTTGCCAGTTGCACGGGATGCGGTCGCCCGCCCCGGGGCACCGTCCGTTCAACGAGTACGAGGGCCAGACCCTGCGGGCGCAGCGTGACGGGGCCGTCGTGGGCCGGAAGATCTTCCGGGTGGAGCCGGTGAGCCCAGGGTTC
Organism: uncultured Verrucomicrobiota bacterium; assembly: GCA_903925515.1. Taxonomy (GTDB): domain Bacteria; phylum Verrucomicrobiota; class Verrucomicrobiia; order Limisphaerales; family UBA9464; genus UBA6176. Next base: position 20,423 of record CAIYFP010000024.1, on the reverse strand, counting down.
GCCGCACCCGGGTTGCCGGCGCGAGCGTTCGCGGCGCCGGTGTCGGGGGCGCTCACGGTGCCGATCAACGACCACGATTACCCGTGGGAGTTCTATGCCGACCACCCCCCCGTCGTCCGCTAGCGACGTGCCTCGTCGAGGGCCGGCGTGTTGCGGCGAGGAATCCCCGTCCCCAGCTGCGCGCGCGCGAGGGACCGGACCGGTCTGGTCCGGTTGGCGGACGACGTGGCGTTGGGCGTGCGCCGAGTGGAGGGCGCACGGCCGGTTGCTCCTGGGATTCCTGGTGGGATGGCTGGCGGTGGTGTGGTTCCTGCCCTTGGTGGCGCATCCGTTGTGGATTCTCGCGCATGGGTTGGCCTATGCGGTCGTTGCTGGGCCGGCGTTGGGTGGATCCGACGTCATTCGCGGGTGCGAGGAGTTTGCCTTCGCGGGGCCGGTTACGCGAGGCCAGCGGTACGTGGCGCGGTTGTTGCTGGGGGGCGCCACGGTGCTGGCCTTCACGGCGATGAGCGTGGTGGCGTTGGCCGGAAAGTTGTCGGACGTCTTGATTCGGGTCTTCGTGAGGAGCGCCCCGGCCTCGCTTGAGTTGGAGCCCTCCTTGACGTTGAACGCGCTGGTTTGGTCGGTGCCCTTGGCGGTGTTTGGCTGCGGATTCGTGGGTGCGGCGCTGTCCCGGACCCGGGTCCAGGCGTTGCAGGCGTGGCTGTGGGGAGCCTTGGCGGCGCTGGCCGTGCTGCGGGGGATGTTCTGGCTGGAGGAGCTTCGGTTTGGGCGGTTGAACGGTTGGTTTGCGGTGCCGGGCCTGCTGGGCCTGACGTTCACGGCACTAGGGCTGGGCCTGGGGTTGTACCGCCGCAAGGAGGCGGCGGTGGATGGCGGTTCCTTGCGGATGCCGCCGGGTTGGTGGACGGCGTGGATCACCGCCGGGCTTGGCCTGGGGGCGGTCGGCGTCCTGGGCGCTTGGTTCGCCCGCAACTTCATGCGGTTGATGGAGTGAATGGAGGCACGGCAGTTGAAGTGGGCTTCAAGGCAAGGAAACGGCCGTCCCATCAAGGCAAAGAGGCCCTGTAGGGTTCATCCGAGACCTCACCCGGCGGGTGAGGTTGGAATGGTCCGGTTAGGGCTGTAGGCCGGTTGCCCGATAAGCGTTGACCTTGATCTGCTTCATTTCCCTCAGGGGAACCGAGCATCATGGACGGCCTGCGAGGACTCGGGTCCACGGACACGATCCGCGGGCACAAGAAGGGCCTCTTTTCGTGTATTTCGTGTATTTCGTGGTTCCAACCCTTCGCCGCGTTCAAGCACCTCGCATGGCTCCCCTTCACCTACCCGAGGCAGCACGCCACCACCGCGACCCCGCATGCAGTGGGTCAACGGCCCAGTGTTTGTGGAACCACGAAATACACGAAATACACGAAAACCCGGGGCCACCAGGGCAAGGCAAGGGATGCCGCATCGGGCGTTTCGTGTGCGGACGTTCCAAGGTTAACGCCCATGGGGGACCCGGCCTACAACCCGGACCGGCCCATTCCAAGCTCACCTGCGGGGTGAGGTCTCGGATGGATGCCACGGGGACTTTGCCTTGATGGGACGGCCATTTCCTTGCTTTGCAGGCCTCGTTGACTGCCGTTTTTAGGGAGTAAAGAGAGGTCCGCTGGGCGTCTTGGTGTCTTGGTGTCTTGGCCTGAAAAACCCATGCCGCCTCCTGCACGGATTCCGAGATGCATGCAGCGGGGAATGGCTGACGCCATGGCGCCATGACGCAAGGCATGCAGGCTCAGGGATGCCCATGCATGGGTTCATGCCCATTTGCCACGATGCCGTGTTGGCACGCAGCCTGCGGCAACCCGTCCGCATGGGGATCGAGGGATTCCCTCCTCGTTGCGCCGAGATTTGGGATGGTCCCGGATGCACGCGGGAGGCCGCCATGGGGCCCCGGTTCCCGCCTCGCGACGGACTTCCGGGCGTGGTCTTCATTCATGGGTCCCATGGATGGATCTGACCCGATTGCGTCTCGCCATCCGCGCGGGAAGGGGCAGCGCCGGGCGTGTAGAGGATGTCCACGACGTTGCGCACGAGGGCCTCGTCGGGGAGGGCGTCGTCGAGGTCCGGCGGCAGCGGCACGCGGGAGCGGATGTCGGCGGCGAGCTGGGCGAAGAGGCGGACCCGGTCCATGGGGGCAAGTTGGTCGCGTCGGGCGAGGGCAGCGAGGGCGAGGGCGGCCTCGGTGGCGTCGATGGCCTTGCGGATGCGGGCGACGAGGTGGGGGTGGGGGCGGAGGGAGTTGAAGCGGTTGCCGAGGAGGGGCGCGAGGTCGGGGGCGGAGTCGCGGGGGACGCGGACGACGACGGTGCGGGCGGCGACGTCGCCGAGACGTTGCCCGGCGCGGGTGACGAGGGAGGCGACGCCGCCGACGAGGTAGAAGGCGGGGAGGAAGTCGATGGCGCGAAGGAGGTTGCGGATGACGACCTGATGGGGGCGGAGGCGCAGGCCCTCGGCATCGACGACGCGGATGCCGAGGGTGCGTTTCCCGAGGGTTTGGCCGTTCCAGAGCCATTCGAGGAGGATGCCTTGGAGGACCGGGACGACGAAGAAGCCGACCGTGACGAGGCCTTGGGCGAGGTCGGCGGAGACGAGGGAGACGAGGGAGAGGAGGAGGGCGAGGACGTTGCTGGCGGCGAGGGCGAGGGCGACGTCGATGAGGTAGGCGGAGGCGCGGATGACGGGGCCGGCGAGGGGCAGGGAGAACTCGACGCCCTCCGGGGTGCGGATGCGAAGGTGGGTCATGGGGCGTGGGGCGGGTTGCCGTGGGACGACTGCCTTCCGGCGAGGAGGAGGAAGGCGGCAAGGGCGATGGATTGGAGGATGCCGAAGGCGATCTTGAACGAGTAGGGCAGGACGGGCTCGTGGTATTGGGAGAGGAAGGCCTCGACGATGCCGGCATGGACGAGGAGGAGGGCGACGCCGGACAGGAGGGCGACGACGTCGGGGGCGGCGTGTCGGAGGCGCAGGGGAAGGGGGGAGCGGGAGCCGCGGCCGAGGAGGGCATGGGCGAGGACGAGTCCTGCTTGGCCGGCGATGAGGATGGCGGGGAGCTCGACGGAGCCGTGCGGGAGGATCCATCCAGCGAGGAACCGGCCTTGCCCGTCGAGGATGTAGTCCGCGCCGATCGCGCCGAGGCCCACGCCGTTGTAGAAGAGGAGGACGAGGGTGCCGATGCCCCATGTCATGCCGAGGGAGGTGGCGAGGATGGAGACGCGGGTGTTGTGGGTCATGAGCATGCCGGAGAAGGAGGCGTGGTGGCCGTGGACGGCGGCCTTGGCGCCGGTGGCCTCGTCGCTGCGGACGCGCTCGGAGGGGCGCATGTCGGCATGGCCGAAGGGCATGGTGACATGGCGTGAGGTGGGGTCGGAGACGGTGGCGACGGCGCCGAAGAGGACGCCCACGAGGCTGGCGGCGAGGGAGACAAGGAAGGCGGCATGGCGTCGGCGGAAGGCCCGGGGAAAGGATTGGGTGAACCAACGCCACGGGTGGAAGCGGGCCTTGATGGCTTGGTTGGGCGGGCGGGAATGAATCTCGGCGTAGGAGCGGGCGACGAGGTTTTCGAGGGCGCGCCGGGACTCGGGCTCGGCGGCGAAGGTGGAAAGCTTGGCGAGGTCGGCGGCGGCGCGTTCGTGGAGGTGGTGGAGGCGTTGGGCGCTTGCGAGGTCGAGGGAGCCGCCGTTGGCGAGGTGGAGGAGGAGTTGGTCCAGGGCCTGCCAGTGGGGGCGTTCCTGCGCGAGGAATCGTTCGAGGTCGAGGATCATGATTCAGATGGATTGGCGCCGCTTGGCGTCGAGGTAGCGGGTGACGAGGACGGAGGCGAGGGACTCGGGCGGGGCCGAGGCCATGGGGACGCCGCGGGCGTGGAGGACGGAGGCGAGCTGGCGGAGGCCATGCCACTGGAGGTGCCCGGCCATGGCGCGCTGGATGTCGTCGAGGTTGTGGACGCGGCCATGGGAGAAGAGGGGCTCGACGTCGGGGGCATGGGGCTGGACGACGACGCAGAGGTGTTGGCGTCGGAGCACCTCGATGGCGCGGAGGAAGGACTCGGAGGCGACGGGGTCGTCGAGGTTGACGAGGAACAGGAGCAGCGCGCGCCGCCGGAGGCGGGTCCGGAGGAAGGAGGCGAGCTCGTCGAAGTCCGGGGTGACGGCCCGGTGCTGGAGCGTGACGAGGCGTTCGCGGCAGGCGTTGAAATGGGCATGGCCGTTGTCGGCCCGGACGATCCCGGTGACGCGGGAGTCGAACGTGGCAAGGCCGAAGAGGTCGCCGTGACGCTCGGCGACGGCGCCGAGGAGGAGCGCGGCCTCGATGAAGTGCTCGAGGAGCGGCTCGGGCGGGGCGAGGACGCGGCCGGAGAGGCGGGAGTGGTCGAGGACGACATAGACCTCCTGGGTTCGCTCGACTTGGAAAACCTTGGTGACGGGATGGCCGCGCTTGGCGGTGGCGCGCCAGTGGATGTCATCGACGGGGTCGCCGGCAACGTAGTCGCGCAGCTTCTCGAACTCGCGGCCCTTGCCGATGTTGCGCACGAGGCGTTGGCCGGAGAGGGCCTTGGAAAGGAAGGCGGCGTTGGCGCGGAGCGCGGCGCCAAGGGCGGGCTGGGCGCGCACCTCAGACCGGAGCGGGATGGAACGACGCCATGCCCAAAGCCCGGCGGGCGACGAGGCCTCGAGATGCAGGAAGGGGACCGGGAACCGTCCCCGGGCGGACGGGGTGAGGTTCCAATCGACGAGGCTTGCGGGGGCGTCGGGCAGGGCGAGCACGTGCTCGGCGGGCTCGGCATGGATGGAGTCGGGCAGGGCGAGGGCCATGCGGAGGACGGGCGGGCGACGGGCCGGGTGGAGAAGGCGGACTCGAAAGTGGGCGGCGCGATTCTTGGCGACGCGGAGGACGGGCGGGGCGGACGCGTCGAGGGCGGCGATGCGAGGCCAGCCGAGGAGGGCGTCGATGGCGGACGCGAAGACGGCGGCGAGCGCGAGCGCGGTCCATGCGTGGGCGGCCTCGGGAACGAGCCCGGCCATGGCCAGCGCGGGCAGGACGACGAGCCCCGCCATGGCGAGCAACCTTGGGGACGGCACGAGCATGCGGGTCAGCGAGGGACGGCAACCTCCTGGAGGATGCGCTCGACGACCTCGCCCACGGAGGCCCCTTCGAGCTCGAACTCGGGCCGGAGGATGAGGCGATGCTCCATGACCGGGACGGCGAGGGACTTGATGTCGTCGGGCGTGACGAAGTCGCGCCCATGGATGGCGGCGGCGGCGCGACTGGCGAGGAGGAGGGCCTGGGTGGCCCGTGGGCCGGCGCCGACGAGGACGGACTCGGAGGCGCGGGTGGCGCGGACGAGGTCCACGGCGTAGGCGACGAGCTCGTCGCGGACGGTGACGTGGAGGAGTTGGCGGCGGATGGCGAGGAGGGCGTCGGAGGAGATGACGGGCCGGACGTCGCCGCGGGAGAGGATGGACTCGGGGGCGTCGTCGCCGAGGGAGCGGCGTGCGAGGATGAGCTCGTCGGGGCGTTCGGGGGCCTGCATGCGGATCTTGAGCATGAATCGGTCCTTCTGGGCCTCGGCGAGGGGGTAGGTGCCCTCGCTCTCGACGGGGTTCTGGGTGGCGAAGACGGTGAAGTTGGGCGGGAGGGCGAGGGTTTCGCGGTCGATGGAGACGGTGCGTTCCTGCATCGCCTGGAGGAGGGCGGCCTGCGTCTTGGCGGGCGCGCGGTTGATTTCGTCGGCGAGCAGGAACGTGGTGAAGATGGGGCCGCGAACGAGGGCGAACTCGTTGCGCTGAAGGTTGAGGACGTGGGTGCCGGTGATGTCGGAGGGCATGAGGTCCGGGGTGAACTGGATGCGCCCGAAGTCGCAGCCGAGAACCTTGCCGAGGGTCCGGACGAGAAGGGTCTTGGCGACGCCGGGGACGCCCTCGACGAGGGCATGGTGGTTGGTGAGGACGCAGACGAGGGCGAGGTCGATGACGTCGTGCTGGCCGATGATGACCTTGCTGATCTCGGCGCGGGCATTGGCGAGGACGTGGTGGAGGGTTTCGACGTGGGGTTCCATGGGGCTAGCGGGGTTTGCGTTCGTGGAGAAGGGCGGCGATGCGGCGGTAGGTGGCGACGGGGTTGCGGTCCTTGGGCGGACGTTCCATCTCGATGTCGAGGACATCTTGGGCATCGGCGACGCGCCGGGCGGGGATGCGCGGGTGGCGCCCATGGGCGGCACGCCAGTGCTCCATGCAGACGGCGACGACGGTTTCGGGCTGGAGCGCGCGCCGGAGCAGGGCAAGGAAGGCGTCGGAGGAGCCGCGCCCGGGGATGACGTCAGGCGCAGGCGCGGGGTCGAGGGGCGGGTTGAACGGGGCGAAGTTGCGCCACAGGTAGAGGGCGACGAGGAGGGCGAGGCCGAGCGCGGCGCCGCCGAGCTGGTAGCGGCGGATGAGGCTGGCCATGCCGGGCTCGAAGGTCAGGCCGAGGTGGGTTTCGTCGAAGAGGACATGGGTGGACGGGCCAAGGAGGGCGGCGATGAAGGCGGGCTGCGGGGTGCGACGAAGGGCCTCGTTGGAGAGGAGGTAATCGGAGGCCAGGAGGACAACGGAGCCGGCGCCCCATGGGCGCTCGACGACGACGGGTTGGTCGTCGGCATGGTAGAGGGAGGTCCATGGCGTTGGGGAAAGGGTGATGCGCCATGGGGACGGCCATGGGATGGGCGAGGGCAGGGGGCCGGCGGTGGCGACGGCGAGGTTCGTGGGGGCGGCGTTGGCGGGAGCGGGGTTGGTCAGGGTCGCGGCGGACGTGATGGCGAAGCCGAGGGTGGTGGCGAGGGATTGTGACGGGCTTGGGTTTTGAATGGCGTTGGCAAGGGAACGGATTCCTTGCCGGATGGCGTTGGTCGCGAGCGCAAGGGACTCGTGCTGGACGCCTAGGACGACGCGGGCGCCACCATGGGCGAGCCGCAGCAGGTTGGTGTTGAAGTCGGGCGAGTCACCCGGGAAGCCGAGGTTCTCGGGGGGAACGCCGAGGGCGAGGACGGCGAGCCCGGGTGCGGGGCGAAGGCGGTCGAGGGGGAGGAGGTTGCGGGAGACGTGGAGCCGGGGATGGCGCGCGAGGGCATCATGGAGGGCGCGGGAGCCGAGGGGGTCGGCGCGACGGGAGGATGCGGGGGGGAAGATGTCGCCGGAGGCGAAGCGGAGGACGAAGAGACGATACAGTCCGGCGGCGAGGAGGACGGCGGTGCCCATGAGCAGGGCGACATGGAGGGCGCGGCGGTTCATGGGGGCGTCGCGCGGCGCATGGACTCAAGGTCGGCGCGGGCCTCCTCGAGGAGGGCGGGGGTGGCCGGATGTCGGCCGTACCAGACCTTCTCGAAGCGTAGCGCACAGGACTGGAATCCTTCCGGGATGAACGGGTAGGCGCGTGCGCGGCGTCGAAGTTCGCCGTGGTACTCGCGGTTGGACTTGGACGGCGCGAGGCGAAGGAGCTCGCGGCGCGCAAGGTGCGCGAGGGCGCCGAGATAGACGGCGCGGAGCGCGAGGCGCCATTCGCCGAGGGCGGCCTTCTCGGAGGCCATGGCGAGCCAGCCGTCCTCGGGGAGAAGTTCGGCAGACACGGACTCGGCCTCGAGGTCGGGGATGGCGGAGGGCGCGGGGAGGTCGGCGGCGGCGCGGGCCGTGGGGCGTGACGTGCGGAGGCGGAGAATGATCCACGCGAGGCCCGCGACGGCGGCGGCAAGGAGGACGTAGGCGAGGAGCTTGAGGCCGGACATCCAGTCCACGGCCGTGTTGCCCGAGGGGAGGCTTGGGGTTTTGAAGCCGCCGAAGATGAACTGGAGGACGCGGCCGACGACGGAGAAGAAGGCGTCGAGGTTGCGGTTGGCGAAGCCTCCGAAGTCCTTGAGGACGGAACGGAGCCAGCGTCGGATGGGGCCATGGCCCGCAGGGGGTTCGGGATCGTCGGGAGCGAGCTCCCGCGGGGCGCGCCATTGGTACTCGGCTTGGTCGAGGACGTTTCGGAGGTCACGGCCGAGGCGTTCGGGGTCGATGGACGGGACGGGGGGAGTGTCGGCTGGCAGGGGCGGGGTGGTGGGATTGGGAGCAGTGACTTGGGCGTGGACGGGTGTTGGGCCCGCGAGGAGCCCGCCGAGGGCGAGCAGGCAGGCGAGGGTCAGGGCCCGGCCGTCCGTGGGCGGCCGTGACCTCGCATGCAAGCGCAGGCGGGCGAGGATGTCCGCGCCGGTGTGGATGGAGTCGGTCCTGAACCCGCGCAGCACGTAGATGGCCCTGACGACGGGGTCGAGCACGAGGTAGGCGAGCGCGGGGAGGGAAAGGAGGAAGGTGGAGTTGAAGTAGGCGGCGAGGCCGAGGTTGAAGTCGGACTCGATGCCGAGCAGGAGGTGGGCGAGGTATGGGGCGCTGGCGACGGCTATGGCGACGTCGAGGAGGACGACGGTGCCGACGACGAGGAGGATGCCGACGACCCCATGGTTTTGGGCGGGCCATGCGACGGCATGACGCCATGCGTGGCGTGCGCAGGTGGAGGCGGAGCCCTCGGCGGGGTCGCCGCAGAGGGAGACGGCATGGAACCATGCAAGGAGCCACGGGAACGGGACGAGGAGCAGCGGGAAGACGGAGAGCGGGAGGAGGATGAAGACGAGGGGCTGGAGGAGGGCCTGCGTCTTGAGGAGGCGCGCGACGCGTCCGGCGGTCCATGGCGTGCGGGGAAGGTCGGCACAACGCGCGTGAAGCTCGGCGGCGTGGACGCCGTGGGCCGTCTTCATGACGAGGTGGAGGAGGGCCATGATGGCGGCGCCGGAGGCGAGGCGTTGGTCGGCAAGCACGCCGCGGGTCATGTCGGACCAAAACCAGAGGAAGGCGAGGACGAAGAGGCCGGAGGGGAGGAGGTGGACGACATGGAGCCATGCGGGGGCGTTGCGGAGCAACTGGATGGCGTCCTCGACGAGTTCGAGGGCGGACTGGGGATGGGCGTTGGGGCGGGATGGGCTCACGGGGTGGAGGGCAGGTTCATGAGCCATGACTCGAAGGCCTTGCCCTCGTGCCATTCGGAGGGGGTTTGGAGGAGCACCATGCCGAGCAGGTAAAAGGCGGCCCATGCAAGCCCGAGCCCGAGCACCACCTGAAACGGGCCGAGGACGGGGCCAAGGCGGAGCACCGATTTTTTGGGCGGGGCTGCGGCCTTGCGGAGGCACCCGACGCAGAGCACGCGGCCGTCATGCTCGGTGACGCATTCGCGGCAGTAGAACTGGCGGCAGGACGGGCAACGCGCCGCGGCCTCCCGCGCGGGGTGGGCCGAGCAGCGTTGATGGACCAGTCCGTTCACGACGGCGATGGGCTTGGGGAGACGGCGGGGGTGGCGGGGTCGGCCGGGCTGGCTTCTCGGGCGAGGGCGGCGTCGAGGACTTCGCGTGCGAAGGCGCGCGCGAGGGGGAGGTTGTGGAGGGCGGGGAGACGGGCGACCTGGACGGCGGTGGAGATGCGGATGGAGCAGAGCGGGCCGGCCCATGCGGCCCATGCGAGCGCCGCGATGGGGGGGAACGCAAGGAAGGCGACGACCACGAGGGATTCCATGCCCGCCACCGTGACGGAGGCGAGGATGGCGACGAGGAGCGCGAGGGCCGGCACCAGGCCGATCGTGCCGATCCATGCGGCCGTGGCACGCATGCGGGATGGCTGGAGGACGAGGGCCTGGATGTCGCGGAGGTCAAACCGGGAGTAACGTTCCGAGTACCCGACGACCTCCACGACGACGAGGTGGTCGGCGGCCAACCAGCAGGACAGGTGGGGCCGGAAGACGCTTCGGCGCCCGGTCTTGAGGCGGCGATACGCGGGGTCCATGGAGAGGCGGTCGTGCATGTCACGTGGTGCCGTCCGAGTTCCACTCGAGCCACAAGACCACCGCGAGGCCGACGGCGACGAGGAGCGAGAACGCCGTCGCGACGAGCATCGTGGTGCGTGAGGAGGCAACGCGGCTCTGGGGCTTGCGCCATGTGGCGACGGTGATGGCGACGTTGGCGAGGGCGGCGACGGGGGAGAGGACGCCGCAGATCAGGCAAAGGACGGCGAGCGAACTGGCGATGAGGTCCCAACGCGTCCGGGAACGCTCGAGCGCCGTCACGGTTCGCTTCTGGCGCCCGGCTTCGAGGCAGGGCGGGCACAGGTGGACGCCATGGATGTGAAGGTCGCACAGGGTGCAGAGAAACCGCCCGCAGGCGTCACACGGGACGACGGCCTTCTTGCTGGCGTGGAAGAAGCAGGTGGCATCGTCGGGGGAGACGGCGGCCTCGGGGGCGGGGCCCCCGACGGGCAGGCGCCCGAGCGCGGGGAAGGGGATGACTTCGAGCGGCTTGCGGCATGCGGGGCAGGAGTCCATGGACGCCAGCGCCGTGGCATCCGCGGGCAGCGGAGCACGGCAGGCGGGGCAGGGGATGTCGGGCGCCTGCATGTCGGCGTGGCTAGAACGAGGTTTGTTGCGCGGGGCGCAGTCCCTTGAAGAGCCGGTTGTACACGAATGCCTGGGCAAACATGATGATGGGGAACGCGACGAAGATGCCCACGATGCAGGCGATGAATCCAAGCAGCCCGACCAACCCGAGCAGGATCATCAGGAACAAATGCTGCCAGAAGTGCCGCCCCACGAAGCGCCTGCTGAGCTTCATCGCGGGAAGCACGCGGTAGCCTCGGTCGGCGACCAGCGGCAACGTGTAGATCCATGAGACGGTCAGGTACGTGCCCACGAGGACGCCGCCGACGAGGAGCACGCCGGCCATGGCGAGCACCAGGACCGAGACTCCCGTGATCGACGGCATGCCGGCCCCGCTGGCGATCCCGACCACGGCTGCGGCGACGACCATGATGACCACCGGGATGTAGGCGAGGGACGCGAAGAGCGTCGGGATTACGTGTGCCCGGCACAGGGGCCAAAAGCGGGGGCCGAAGCCTTGGAACGCGTCGCCCACCTCCATCCGGCCGGTGCGAAGGTGCTTGAGGCAGGCGAGGATCAGCCCGCCCATCAAGGGACCTTGCAGGATGAGCGCGGCGATGGGGCCGAGGTAGGGCACGGCCTGGATGGCGAACATGACCAAGGTGACCAGCGCACCGCCGAGCAGGAGCGTGCCTGCATGGCCGAACAGCTCGCGCGCGCCCGCCTGGACGGCCTCGCCTGCGGGGACCTCGTAGTCGCGCGCAAGGACATCCTCCTCGCCGAGCGTGCCCTCGTCCCATGACGTCCCCGCGCCGTGGGGCGTCCCTGCGGCGCCCTCGCTGAGGCGTTGCAACATCATGGGCTTGCACGCCGCGCAGACGGGGCTCCCCGCGACATCGACGAGGTCCTCGGGGATAAACCGGCGGCCGCAGCCCGCGCAGGCGGTGCCGTCGGCGGTTCCTGCCGTGGGGGCGGGTGCCATGGGCGGCACGGCGGGGACGGCAGGCTGCGGCGAGGTTGAAGCAAGGGCAGCAGGGCGGGCCTCGGCGAGGGGGCGCCATTCGGCCATGCCGTCTCTCCAGACCAAGGTCTCGGGCCTGACCACCCCAGATTGGATTAACCCGGCGAGTTCTGCCTCGGTCACGGGGCCTCGTTGTTGGCCGCCGTCGGCGTAGTACCAGTTCATGTGTTTTCCTTGGGAAGCACCTTGCGCGCCAGCGTGTGGATGGCGCGGGGTGGAACCAAGGCAAAAGGTGGGGGTGCCGCGTGCGGTCACCCCTTGATGAACCTGTCCTGCGAGGCGGGGTTGGGGACGAGGCAGGCGTCGCGGGAGCCGAACCAGCGATGGCGGTTGCGTGCGACGAGGTTGTAGGCGGCGTCCCTCAGGAAACGCGGCACGACTCGGAAGATCGAGGCGAGCGTCCATGGCCAGCCCAGGTGCCGCGCGATTTCAAGGGCGGCGTCGGAGCGCAGGAGCATGCGGCCGCCGGTGACGAGCAGGAGGGAGTCGGGTTCGTCGGGGTCGAGGCCGGCCGCGCGATACAGGGCTTGGCCGCGTCCGGACTGGATGGGCAGGAAGCGGAAACGCGCGGCGCGGTCGCGCGGGAGGACGAACGCGACGGTCGCGTTGCAGAGGTTGCAGGTGCCGTCGAAGAGGAGGACGTGCGGATGCGGCAGCGCGGGGGGGGACGGTTTTGGGGCCGTGTTCACGCCGGGAGGGTTGCGTTCAGTCGAACATCTTGCCGGGATTGAGGATGCCGTGCGGGTCGAGGGCCTTCCTGAGCTCGCGCATGACGCGCATCTGGGCGTCGCCGGCGAAGCGGGGGAGGAAAGACTTCTTGGCAAGCCCGACGCCATGCTCGCCGGTGATGGTGCCGCCGAGGCGGATGGCCTCCTCGAAGATCTCGCGGAAGGCCTCCTCGATGCGGTGCATCTCGGCGTGGTTGCGTTCGTCCGTGAGGAAGGTGGGGTGGAGGTTGCCGTCGCCCATGTGGCCGAAGGTGCCGATGCGGAGGTTGTGGCGCCGGGCGACGTCATCGACGAAGCGGACCATGCGGGCGAGCTCGCTGCGTGGGACGGTGGCGTCTTCGAGAATGGTGGTGGGGGACATGCGGGCGAGGGCGGAGAACGCGGAGCGGCGCGCGGCGGCGAGCTGGTTGGCCTCGTGGTCGTCCTTGGCGACGCGGACCTCGCGGCAGCCGTTCCTGCGCGCGATGGCGACCATCTGGTCCGCCTCCTCGGCGACCTGCGCGGGGTGGCCGTCGGTCTCCATGAGAAGGAGGGCTTCGCAGTCTGTGGGAAGGCCGACGCGCGCGAAGTCCTCGACGCAGCGGATGGTGGTGCGGTCGAGAAACTCGAGGGTGCAGGGGATGATCTTGGCGGCGATGATGTCGGAGACGGTCTGGGCGGCGGCGTCCATGGCGTCAAAGGTGGCGACCATGGTCTTCTTGGAGGCGGGCTTGGGAATGAGCTTGAGGAGGACCTCGGTGATGATGCCGAGGGTGCCCTCGGAGCCGACAAAGAGGTCCTTGAGGGAATAGCCGGCGACGTCCTTGACGCACTTGTTGCCGGTCCGGAGGACCTCGCCGTCTGCAAGGACGACGGTGAGGCCCATGACGTAGTTGCGGGTGATGCCGTACTTGAGCCCGCGAAGGCCCCCGGAGTTTTCGGCGACGTTGCCGCCGATGGTGGAGATCTTCATGGAGCCGGGGTCGGGCGGGTAGAAGAGCCCGGCGGCGATGGCGGCGTCGGCGACCTGCAAGGTGGTGACGCCCGGCTCGACGGAGAGGGTGAGGTTGGCGGCGTCGAGCTCGAGGATGCGGCTCATCTTGGCGGTGCAGAGGACGATGCAGCCGGGTGCGGGGACGGAGCCGCCGGAGAGGCCGGTGCCGGAGCCGCGGGTGACGACGGGGATGCGGCGGGCATGGGCCATGGCCATGCAGCGGGAGACATGGTCGGTGGAGGCAACGAAGGCGACGCAGCCGGGCAATTGGCTGATGGCGGCGGTGCCGTCGAAGGAATAGACCACGAGGTCCTCGGGGGAGGTGAGGACGTTCTCGGCGCCCACGATGGAGCGGAGGCTGGCGATGATTTCTGAGGGCAACGGCATGGGGGGAAGCCTGTGCAAGCAAGGGTTGAAGTGGAAGCGGGGAAGTTGGGCCCGGGTGCGCGCGCGAGCGCGTCGGACCCATGCGGGACGCCGAGGCGCGAGGGAGGGCATGGGGGTGCGCCCGAGGAAGCGCGCGGTCGCGGCGCGTGAGGGACGGGCGCGTTGCGGACGGGGGAAGGCGGCGATAGCGTTGGGGCATGAGCGCGGGAGCATGGTTGAAGTGGAGCCGGGTTGTGGTGTTGGTGCTGGCTTGCTGGATGGCGGGCGGGTGCATGACGGGCACGACGAAGCGTTGGAACCAGCGGGTGGGCGGGTACTCCTATGACGAGGCGGTGAAGGAGATGGGGCCGCCGGACAAGAAGGAGACGACGTCGGACGGCGTGACGGTGGCGGAGTGGGTGGTGCAGCGGTCGCAGGTCTATGGCTGGCCGTCGGTGGGGTGGGGGGCGGGATGGGGGTGGCGCGGGCGATGGGGTTGGGCGGGGACGGACATCCATTCGACGCCGGAACGGGCATTGCGGCTGTACTTTGGGCCTGACAAGCGCCTTCAAACGTGGAAGGACATCGTTCGGTAACGATGGCGGGCGATGAATCAGCGCGTGTGGACCTTGGGGTGTTCGGTTGGCTCAACCGGATCCTCGTGATGCTGATCGTGGCCGCGATGGGCGCCGTGGCGGCGCTCAAGTACGTGCCCCTCATCCGGACGAACGTGCGTCTTGCGCAGCGCGAGCAGGAGCTGAAGGACAGCGTCGCCGCCAAGAAGGCCCATTCCGCCCGCCTTGCGCATCGCATCCGGCAATTGCGCGAGAACCCGCGCGTGGTGGAGCGGGAGGCCCGGGCGCAACTGGGGTTGGCGCGTCCCGACGAGATGGTGGTGTGGATCACGGCGCGGGCGCCGAGGGGGACGAACGGGGCCTCGGGCGGGGCGGGCCGGATTCGATAGGTTGGGCTCTGAGGTGTTGGGATGCCTTGAGGGTCCGGGAGGCGCGGCTGGGCAACGGGGCAGGCGAGCGAGTCAGGCGAGGGAAAGGGGGCCGGCCTCGCAGAACCTTGGGTTGCCGAAGGTCTTGAGCTCATGACCGACGGCATGGGCCATGGCGAGCCAGAGCCGGTTGTGCGGGGTGGACTTGAGCTTCACGGCGCGGCCCTTGCCGAACCCGAGGCCGCCGCCGACGAGCACGAAGGGGATGTTTTCGAGGGCGTGGGTGTTGCCCTTCCCGAGCTCGTTGGTCCAGAGAAGGGTGGTGTGGTCGAGGAGCGAGCCATGGCCGCCGGGCTCGGGGACTGCGTCGAGGGCCATGGCTAGGGCCGCGATCTCCGCTGCGAACCATGTGTTGATCTTCACCAGCTTCTCCTGCGAGCCCTCGTTGAGGTCGGGATCGTGCGAGAGGGAGTGGTGTCCCTCCTCGACCCCGAGCCATCGCATGCGGGCCTGCCCGACGGAGTTGGTGTACTGCAACGACGCGACGCGTGTCATGTCGTTGGCGAGGGCATTGACGAGCAGGCGACGTTGCAACGCGGAGGCCCGGGGCATGTCGTCGTTGTCGGTGCCCACGCCGGGTTCCAGCGAGGGCGGCGGCACGGCCAGCTGTTGCTTGGCGGCCTCCTTGAGGTCCTTTTCCAGCGCGCGCACCTCGGTGGCGTGACGTTCGAGCAACTCGCGGTCTTCTCGTGCCATCCGTTTTGAAGCCCGGCGCAGGTCCTCGCGCACGCCGTCGAGCACGGAGGCCATGGCCTCGCGGTCCTTGGCGCCGCCATACAAGCGCTCGAACACCTGATACGGGTCCGAGACGGGGGCGACGGGCTGGTTGGCTCCGGCGTAGGTCCAGCGGGTCCATGGGTCGGCGCGGTTGGGGACGGCGACGCCGAGCTCAAGGGACGCGAACCGGGTGCGCGTGGCGGCCTTGCTTGAAAGGAAGCGGGCGATTTCTTGGTCGATGGACGGACCGCTGGCCCATCCGGCCGGGGTGTCCGACCCGCCTTGGATGTTGCCCGGGAACAACTCGATCCCCGTCAGCAGGCAGCTCATGCCGCGCATGTGGCCGTCGCCGTCGCCGCGCACCTTGTTGGCGAGGCCATGGATCGTGATGAGGCGGTCCTTGAAGGGCTCCAAGGGCGCGAGGATGCGCTTCAACGGGCCGTGCGCGCCCTCGTTGTCCGGCCAGAAATGCGGCGGCACGATGCCGTTGGGGGAGAAGATGAAGACGATGCGCTGGCGTGGGGCCCGCGAGGCCTTGGCCGCCATGGACGGCAACCCGGACAAGAACGGCATGGTGGCCGCGCCCACTGCGAGCCCGCGTCCCAGCCGTGCCATGAACTCCCTGCGCTTCATCGTTTTTCCTTGGATGTTTCCACCGGTCTTGAAACGGCCGCCACCCCCTGCGTCACGATCTCGATCCAAAGGTTGCGGATGTGGCATTGGTCCGCCGCGAACGACGCCTCAAGGCGGGATGCCAACGCGGGGTCGAACGCCTCGGGGCCGTGCTTCCATGTGTGCTGGAACAACTGACGCACGAAGCCCCGGCGCGCCTCCGGGCTCGCGGCCGCCAGCCGGGCGACGTCCCGCGCGCCCGTGAGGCGGAGGGTTCGACCGTCCGGCCCGGTGTACTCGGACACGGGATCGACGGGCTTCTGGTTGTCGTGCGTGCGAAGGCGGCCGACGGCGTCGAAGCGCTCAAGGCTGAACCCCAGCGGGTTGATCGTCCCATGGCATCCCATGCACGCCGCCTTGCCCGTCAGCTCCGTCACCTTCTCCCGCATCGTCAGCGACGGGTCGAACCGGTCGTCCATGAACTCGATCGCCATGGGCGGCGGACGCAACGTCCGGCCGAGCACGTTCCGGGTGAGGAACACGCCGCGGTGGATGGGGGAGGAGCTGCGGTGATAGGAGAACGTGGCGAGGACCAACGGGTGGGTGAGGACGCCGGCGCGTTGCCCGGGGTCGAGCCGGACCGGCGTGAATCCGGGCGTCGCCGGCGCCTCCACCCCATAGAACCGCGCGAGCCGTTCGTTGACGTACACATGCTCCGACAACAGCAGCCGGCGGAAGTCGGGTTGATCACCCCATGCGACGTCCTCCACGAACGTTTCGAGGGACCAGTGGAGGTCGGAGGCGAGGTCGGCGTCGAAGCCCGGGTAGGCCTTCGGGTCCTTCGACAGGTCCGACGCCTCCTCGAGCTTGAGCCAATGCCGGAAGAACCCGGCGAGCTTCGCGCGCGCCCGCGGGTCGCCCAGCATCCGCGTCGCCTGTGCCCGGACGGCGGCCTCGTCCTTCAATACTCCGTCGCGCGCCGCCCGCGCGAGCGCCTCGTCCGGCACGGAATCCCACAAGGCCATCGCGAGCCCCGAGGCGCGGAGACGGCCCGCGTCCCCGGCATCAAGGCCCGGGTAGAGGAACTCCGGCGCCGTGAAGATGCGGACCAACGCGCGCCGTGCCGCCGACTCGACGGGATCGCCCTTGCTGAAGGCCGCGCCCACGATCTCCGCCTCCTTCGCGGGGGACCATGAGCCGCGGAACGCGCGCGAGCCGAGGGTCGAGCAGAAGGCCCGGACCCTTTCCACGCGGACCTTCTCGATGCGATTGCTGCGGCCAACCCCCGCGAATGCGTCGAGCCGCGCGCCGACGATGTCGGCTGTCTCGAATGCGGCCTTCGTCACCGCGTCCAGCCATGCCTTGGACACCGCCGACCCGCGCTCGTATCCCCGGCTCGCGTCGTCGGCCGGGAACGGCGTGGCGAGCACGACCCAGCCGGTGGACGGTTCGGGCGACAGGACATGGGAGGGGACGACGGTCCATGCGCCGCCGGGCGGGCGCCATTCGAGCTGCACGGACGCGCGGGGTTCCTTGAACTTGAAGAAGTCGAAGCGCAGGGGATAGGCGCGGCCGCCGATCAAGGCGATGGAGGCCGTGGCCTCGCGGACCATGCCGCCGGAGCTGACCCAAAGGTCGATCAACGCCTGCGAACGGCGCGCGTCGCTGTCGTCGCGCCGGTTCTGGTCGCCGGGCGCCATCTCGGCGTTGACGTACAATCGGGCGCCATTGGGGGTGCGGACGCGGAAGTCGTACGTGCCCGTCTCTTGGGCGAGCAACGAGCCGGACCATGCAATCGAGAAGGCGTCGGCCGTGATGTCGGCCACGGGGCTGTTCGTACCCCAGTCCATCCGGATGACGGGATCCTCGCGCTTGAGTGCGCTGCGCTCCTTCTTGTTCATGCCCTTGGACTGGAAGTACTCGGCCGCAAGGCCGCCCCGCCGGGTCGCCTGCTTCACCGGGCCAAAGCTGGCGAGAATGTCCGCGACGCTGGCTTGGTGCTGGAGATGAGTGAGGCGCTGAAGCTCGCGACGCCCGGGGTTCCTGCGGGCCCTTGCCTCCGGGGAATAGAACTCGGCGTGGATGTAGGCGGCGACGTCGCGGGCGTCCGGGGCGGACAACGAGCCGGGTTCGTCCTCGGGCATGGTGCGTTGGACGTAGTCCGCGAGCGCGACCGGGTTGAGGTCGCCCGCGAGCGGCTCGGCGCGCTTGCGGGCGACGCCTTGCCCGTCCTTGCCATGGCAGCGCGCGCATTCGGCCCGATAGACCTTGCTGCCGCGGGCGAGGTCGGCCGGGGCGGGGCTGGATGCCATCAGGTGCATCCAGCCCGCCCATGCGAGCCATCCCAGCCATGCCCAAATCCGTCCCATGCGCGCGCTCTCCGTCAGTGGGAGTCCATGCCACCGGCCTTGGGTTCAGGCAACAGGAAGCTGAGCGCGACGCCCAATGCCATCGCCACGCCGCCCGTGATCGCCGCCGCCGTGGCCACCTGCTCGAACGTGGTCCCTGTGAACATCGGGGCGAGGATGTTGGACGTGAGGTAGGCGGCGGAGGTGCCGAGCATGCGTCCGCCGACGTTGGTGGCGAAGCTGCCGCCCGTGCCGCGCAGGTGCAGCGGGAAGACCTTGGGGAGGTATTCGCCGAAGTAGCTGAACTGGGCGACGGTGAGGAACCCGGCAAGCGCGACGCCCCAGCCGAACCCGTCGGGGTTGTTCCTGAAGAGGAAGTAGTAGGTGAAGGGCAGGACGACGACGCCCGGGAGCTGGAACAGGCGGAGCAACTTGCCGCGGGAGACGGCGGCGACGACGAGGAGCGCAAGGGCGATGCGCCCGGCAAGGCCGCCGAGCTCCTGCTTGAGCTGCACCGCGTTGCCCCGGGCCTTGATCTGGGTGTCTGCGGCCTCCTGCTTGTCGCGGTTCGCCGCGATCTGGCCCATGGCCTTCTCACGTTCGACGACCGCCCTCTTGGCGTCGGGCTTGCCCTCGGTGGCCTTCGCCAGCTCGGCGTCGAGGCGCGCCAGCTCGTTGGTCATGCCCGCGAGCTTGGACGTCAGGGCGGCCTTGGCGTCGGCGGGCGCGGCGTCCGCCGAGCGTCGAAGGGAGCGCATGGCGACGCGCAGGCGGGCGCGTTGGCCCGCGACCTCGGCAAGTCCGGCGGTGGAACCAATGGCGTCGCGGTACGCGGGCATGACGGCGTCGAGCCCGGCGTTGAGCGTCTTGGCCTCGTCCTGCAACGGCTTGAGGACCTTGCGCGGCTCGGCGAGGTCGGCGAGCCCGGGCACGATGCGCGTGGGGGTGAGCTGGAGGGCGCCGAAGGCCACGCCATAGGCGCAGGCGGAGAGGGCGGCGGTCACGAGGGTCGTGCGACGCAAGGCGGGGCTGAACAACTCGCCGAAGCTGGGGCGCGTGAGCTTCCCGGAACGACGCCGTTCGCGCCACACGGGCGACTCCGGCACGAAGGGGAGCATGAGGGCGATGGGGATGGCGGGGAGCAGGCCGGAGATGAGCGTGTAACGCCAGTTGGCATGGGCGTTGAAGGGCTCGGGGACGGGGAGGGCGGGGAGATCGGCGGCATGGGCAAGGGTCCATGCGTTGACGCCGGTGACCATGATGCCGCCGACGGATGCAAAGGCCTGGGTCCAGCCGAGGGCCTTCTCGCGGGCGCCCTTGTCGGGGAACAACTCGGCGAGCCACGTGATGGCGGCGACGAACTCGACGCAGACGCCGACGAAGGTGGCGCAGCGGAAGACGAGGAACCACGGGAGGGAGGTGCTGAAGGCGGCGAGGACTGGGGAGAAGGAGTAGAGGAAGATGCTGCCGGCGAGGACGGTCTTGCGTCCGAGG
Organism: uncultured Verrucomicrobiota bacterium; assembly: GCA_903925515.1. GTDB lineage: Bacteria > Verrucomicrobiota > Verrucomicrobiia > Limisphaerales > UBA9464 > UBA6176. The sequence goes on along the minus strand of CAIYFP010000024.1, from coordinate 688 downwards.
CGATCGGTGAGCCAGCCGCCGAGGAGGCCGAAGACGCCGCCGCAGAGGGCGGTGATCCAGAGGAGGTTGCCGACCCATTGGGTGACGAGGGGGTTGCTGGGCGGGACCTGGAGGATTTCGGCGAGGGCGGGTCCCGCGACGAGCGGGAGCATGAGGAGCTCGTAAGTGTCGAAGGCGAAGCCAATGGAGGCGATGATGCAGACGAGCCAGAGGACATGGCGCGGGAGCGTGGCGGTGGAGCCTGCGGGGGAGTTCATACGCGTGCGTATCAAAGGCCCCCCTTCGACCAAAACGCAACCCGGTTTTGCCGCGCCATGACATGGCCTCATGAGGCTCAAGACCCAAGGCCCTGTGCCATGACCAGGATGGGACCCCATCCGCCGCGAAAACCCGGCACCCCGGACGCCCATGCGGACGCCGCAAGCCTCGCCGCGCTCACCGAGTCCAGACCGCGACGCGAGTCGTCACGTTGACGGGAAACCCCACCGGCACCACCGCGCGCGAGACGCCCCCGGCTGCGTTGTCGATTTCCGCCGGCACCGTGACTCGGGCGCCGGAGTCGGGGATCAAGGCGACGGTCACCGGCACCTTTCGGCCGAAGTTCGCCGCCTCCACCACGAGCGTCTGGTTGGTGCTGGCACCGGGGGGCAATGTCACCGAGACCACGCCCGACTCGCCCGCGACCAAG
>CAIYFP010000023.1 GCA_903925515.1 uncultured Verrucomicrobiota bacterium | reverse complement strand
GGGCAAGGCGTCATTCCCGTGCATGGGGATGCCCGGGTTTTTTGGAGAGGGTGAACGGATGCGGGCCTTCGGATCCATCCGTTTGCCAATCCATCCGCGTCCGAGGGCGGAGCCGTGAACCGAGGAACTTCTTGCGCGGGATTCGGGGCTGCCTGAGCAGGCTTGAACAACCACGCTCCTTCCCCAAACTGCCTCCACCATGTCGAGCATCGGAAAACTCATGCGGCAGGCCCAGCGCCTCCAGCAACAGATGGAGTCCGTCCAGGCGTCACTCGCCCAGAAAACCGTCGAGGCCAAGTCCGGCGGCGGCGCCGTCACCGTCGTCGCCCGTTGCGACAACTCCATCGCCTCCATCAAGATCCTCCCTGATGCCGTCAATCCGCAGGATGTCCCCTTCCTCGAAGACCTCGTCCTCACCGCCGTCAACCAAGCCCTCCGTCAAGCCAAGGAAATCTCCGACAAGGAAATGGGCGCCATCACGAACGGCCTTTCCATGCCCGGGCTCTTCTAGGCCGTGCCTTCTCTCCCTGACCCCATCCTCGCCCTCGCCGCCGCCCTCGGGCGCCTTCCGGGCATCGGTCCTCGCTCCGCCGAACGGATCGCCCTCCACGTCGTCCAGGCGGACCCTGCCGTCGCTCGCTCCTTGGCCAGCGCCCTCCAGCTCGCGCGAGACCAAGTCGCCCCATGTTCGTCCTGCGGTGCCCTCGCCGTCCAGCAACCCTGCCCCATCTGCGACAACCCCGCCCGCGCCACGGGCATCCTCTGCGTCGTCGAACGTCCAACCGACGTCATCAACCTCGAGAAATCCGCCTCCTTCAAGGGCCGTTATCACGTCCTCGGCGGACGCATCAGCCCGCTGGATGGTGTCGGCCCCGAGGACCTGCGCATCGACTCCCTCCTCGCGCGGATCGGCCCGGAAAACATCTCCGAGGTCATCCTGGCACTCGGCTCGGACGTCGAGGGCGAGGCCACGGCCACCTACATGGTGCGCCGCCTCGCCCCATGCAACATCCGCGTCAGCCGCATCGCCCAAGGCCTCCCCGCCGGGTCCGGCCTTGAACATGCCGACGACCTCACCCTCGCCCGCGCCCTCGAGGGCCGACGCTGCGTCTCCAATCCCTGACAACACCCTCCCTCCCCGTGCCCCCTGCCACCCCTTCCCGCAAGGCCGTCGTCTTCGACCTCGGCATGGTCCTCATTCACGTCGCCTACAGCCGCTCCGCCCAAAACCTCGCGCCCCATTGCGACGTGGACGCCCCCGCCGTCCAGCATGCCCTTGACCAATCCCCGCTCCTCCATGCCTTCGAGTCCGGCCAAATCGACTTCGACGCATTCGTCTCCGGCTTCCGCTCCGTGACCGGCTACCGCGGCGACGACGCCCTGTTCCGAAGCCTCTTCGCGGACATCTTCGAGCCGCTCCCGGAGATGATTTCATTCCTGCAAGAACTGCGGGCCTCGGGAACCCCCGCCTACCTCCTCTCCAATACCAACGAGATCGCCGCCGAACACGTCCGGCGCGCCTACCGGTTCTACGGCCTCTTCAACGCCCACGTGCTCTCCCACGAGGTCGGTTGCATGAAGCCAAAGCCTGCCATCTACGAGGCCGTCGAGCGCGCCTCCGGGCTCGATGGCCCCGGCCTGTTCTTCATCGACGACCGGGCCGAGAACATTGATGCCGCCCTCGCCCGGGGCTGGCACGGCATCGTCCATTCCAACCCCCGGGACACCATGGAGGCCTGCCGCGCCTGGCTCGCCACGCCCCGCTGAACATCGACACGCGACCGGCATGGGTGCGACCTTGGCCCCCATGCAGGCTCGCATCCTTTCCCGCCGTCAGTTCGCCCGCTCGCTTGCCGCCGCCGGAACTGCTCTCGGCGCCTTGCCTGACGTCGGGGCCGCGCCGTCCTCATACGTCTCGTTGGCCACCGAAGCCACCGCATGGCGCCGCTACCTGGTCGAGCGAGCCATCCCATTCTGGCTCGGCACCGTGGATCCCATGGGCGGCTACACCCTCTCCGACGACGCCGTCAAGGGCCGGTCGCTTCCTTGGGAAAAGCAGCTCGTCTCGCAGGCCCGCATGATTTGGGGCCTCGCGCTGGCCCATCGACGCGGGCTTTGCCCGGGCCATGACGCCTGCCTCCACGCCGCCCAACACGGCATCCTTTACCTCCGCTCCCGCATGAAGGACCCGGTCCATGGCGGCTACTTCTTCGCCGTCGCGCCCGACGGGACGCCCCGCGACCCGCGCAAGCTTCTCTACGGCCATGCCTTCGTCATCTATGCCCTCGTCGAGTGGTTTCGCGCGTCCGGCGACCGCGCGGCCATGGCCGAGGCCATGGAGCTTTTCCACCAGGTCCAATCCAAGGCCCATGACCGGGCCCATCTTGGCTGGACCGAGCACTTCGAGCGCGACTGGAGCCCGCTGCCCCTTCGCGCCCCCAATGCCATCGTCGAGGTCGCGGGCCTCAAGAGCGCCAACACCCATCTCCACCTCCTCGAGGCCTTCACCGAGCTCCATTCCGAAACCCGGGACGGCGAAGTCCGGGCGGCCTTGGCCGAATCCATCCGGCTCAACCAGCGCTATTTCTACCCCCGCAACGCCGCCCGGTCCGCCTTCCATTTCAACCCGGATTGGTCCCCCGTCACGGACCCCGCCAGCGCCGGCCTCAGCTATGGCCACAACGTCGAGTTCGCATGGCTCATGGTGCGCGCCGAGGAGGCGCTTGGACGCAGGCCGTCCTGGGGACATTTCCATGCGCACCTCGCGCATTGCCTGCGCTGCGGCACCGACACGGTCCGCGGCGGGATCTACAACCGGGGCGCGCGCGACGAACCCGCCTCCGACACCCGCAAGGTTTGGTGGGCGCAGGCGGAGTGGATCGCGGCCCTGACGGACGGCCTCCGCGACAAGCCGGGCCATGCCCCGTACGTCCAGGCACTGCTTCGCGTCCTCGCCTTCATGCGCGACCACGCGACCGATGCCCGGACGGGCATCTGGCTCGACACCGTTTCTGCCGACGGAACGCCGAAGTCCAGCGGCCTGGCCCATTCGTGGAAGACCCTCTACCACGACACCCGGGGCCTCCTAAAGTTCGTCGAGGCCTTCCAGAAAGCCTGAGACGGCCTCCCATGCATCGCGCCGCTCGCCCCAAATCCCCGCGCAAGGAGGACGGAAGCTCTCGATCCACAAGCAGGTGAGAGGCGGCAGGCTGCGTGACAACACGCCATCGTAGCGGGTGGGCATGAACCCCGTCTTGAGCGCCCACGAGCCTGCCTTCTTCGCGTCTTCGCGTCCTCGGGTGCGTCATTCCCCGCTTCCCAACTCACGGGATCGCCACGAAGCCACGAAGAGATCCTGCTGGGTACACCCTCCGCCGGCGCCGCGTGAGGCGGGAACCGGGCACCCAAGAACGTCTTACCCGCGGATCAGGGCTCGAATTGCCGGCTTTTTTCCGGCATGGGAATGGCTGTAGTTTTCCATCCATCGCATGAAATCGCTCCATGGCGTCCTCCCTCGCCTGTTCTTCTCATGGTTGGCCATGGCTGGACTTCATGCCGCCTCCACCAACCTGTTCTGGCGCTGGTCCAATCCCCTTCCCTTCGGCGCCAACATCGCCGACCTCGCCGTCCGCCAAAACGAGCCCGTCGTCGCCGTCGCCGAATACGGTCAAGCCTACGAATCCTTCGACCTCGCCAACTGGTATGCCCTCGACACCGGCACAGACCTCTGGCTTCGCTCCGCAACCTACTTCGGCTCCACCCCCACCAACACGGCACGCCTCCTCGTCGTGACCGCCCAGTCCGGCAACATCCTCGTCTCCGGGGACCATTCCACCTTCACCCTCCTCAACCTCGGCACCACCAACTGGATCGAGTCCGTCGCCGCGTCCCCGTCCCGGCTCGTCGCCGTGGGCGACGCCGGCGCCATCTACACCTCCGACGACGCCACCAACTGGACCCGCCGCGCCTCCGCCGCCATCGGCACCGCATGGCTCCGCGGCGTCGCATGGCGCAGCAACGGCATCTTCTGCGTCGTCGGCGACGGCGGCCTCGTGGCGACCAGCCCCAATGGCATCGTCTGGACCCGGCAGACCAGCCGGACCACCGCGGCCCTCAACCGCGTGATCCCCCTCCCCGGCGGCTTCGCCGCGGTGGGTGATGCCGGGGCCGTGATCGTCGATTCCTCCGGGTCGGGCACCAACTGGCGCTCGCTCGCCAGCGGGGCGACCAGCGACCTTTTTGCCGCCCAGCTCGAGTATCGCGCCGACTACCCCCTCAATCCCGTCGGAGCCCTCCTCGTCGCCGGCGATGGCGAGCTCCGCTCCGGCGTCGTCTCGCTCAACATTTGGAGCGACGAAACCGACCCCCGCAGGTCCTCCCCCGCCCCCAAGGCCACCTACCTTGCCGGCTACTGGAACTCCACGTCCGCGGTCTTTGCCGGACGCGCAGGCATCATCGCCCTCGGAAGGCGTCCCCTGCCCACGTCTGCCTTCAACTGGTCCATCCTCGACTCGCCGCCCCGCAGCTGGCTCTTCGCCGCCGCCACCAACACCGCCTACGCCACCAACACCGTCGCCCTCTTCACCAACAACGCCGTCACCCTCCGGACTACCCGAACCACCAACCGCTTCGCCGTCGCCGTTGGCGACGGGCCCACCATCCTCCAGTCCGACCGTGGCATCACATGGGCCACGTCGCTTCTTCCAACCAACGCCACCAGCAAGGTCATCCTCGACGTCGCCACCCTCCCGGAACAGTTCGTCGCCGTGGGCTCCGGAGGCCTGATCCTCCGAAGCCCGGTCGCCTATGAGCCGCTCCTGTCCACCAACACCTTCACCAACTCCGCCGGGACCACCGTTCGCGTCGTCCTCACCAACTGGCTCAACACCATGGGGATTGCATGGTACGCCTCGACCCACCCCGCCACCAATACCCTCCAGGGCCTCGCCGCCTCACCCTCTCGCATCGTCGCCGCAGGGGCCGCGGGAATCCTCCTCGCCTCAACCAATGCCATCGCATGGTCCCGTCTCCACTCGCCCACGACCAACTTCCTCACCTCCGTCGCCGTCGGCCCCTCCGCATGGGTCGCCTCCGGCGATCAAGGCACCCTCCTAAGCTCCCCCGACGGTCTCGCATGGACCCGCCAAGCCTCGGGAACGACCCAGTGGATTTGGCGCACCCGTTGGACCACCGATCGCTTCGTCGCCGTCGGCTACGCCGGCACCATCCTCACCTCACCCGATGGCTCCTCATGGACCCCTCGTGCCTCCGGCGTCACCAACAACCTCCACGACGTCCTCCTCGTCGAGGACACATGGTACGCGGTCGGGGGCCAAGGAACCGTCCTCGCCTCCCGCGACTCCATCTCATGGACTCGCCTCTCCACCCTCACCTCGAAAACCCTCCTTGCCCTTGCCCATCTCGACGGTCGCCTCCTCGCCTTCGGTGCCGACGGTTCCATTCTTCGAGCCGTGGTCCGTCCATTCCCCGAGCCCGTTCACCTCGCCGAATGGCCGCATCAACCCTCCGAGAGCGTGTTCCTCGCCACCGGCGAGCCCGGCCATCTCTTCAGGCTCGATCGCGGCACCAACCTCCTCGACTGGGCGTCCGGCCCGCTCCTCGAAATCCCGGAGGACGCCTCATCGCTTCTCTTCCTCGACTCGCGCACCAACGCCCCGGACCTCCAGTTCTTCCGTGCTTCCCAGTCCGTGCCGTGAGCACCCCACACTGCCAAGGCCTTCGCCAACATCATCGGCGAATGGCTGGCCGTCGAAGGGAAGGTCGTGAACGGCAGCAGGCGCCGTGAAGGCAAGCCGATCCATGGCCTCCCGGCCGTGACCCGTCTCCTGCGTCGGTGCGCGGCACAGACCGCCATCGACCCCATGGTCGTATGAGTAGGTGATCCCAACCACGGCAGTTGAAGAGGGCTTCAAGGCGGGAAAATGGCCGTCCCATCAAGGCAAAGGGGCCCTGTGGGATCCATCCGAGACCTCACCCGGCGGGGGAGGTCCGAATGGGCCGGCCAGGGCTGTACGCCGGGTGCCCTCACCCGGCGGAAAGGTGGCAGAGCCGTCTCGGCTCTGGCTGGATCACGTCCAGCGGCCAGATGCCGCTGCCACGTTCCATGAAGGCCAAGTGAAGGTGGAAGCAGCTTCCGGCCGCTTGCCCAGCATGCACCCGCGACAGGATGCCGCCGCCACTCCGCCCCAGAGATGCC
>CAIYFP010000022.1 GCA_903925515.1 uncultured Verrucomicrobiota bacterium | reverse complement strand
CGGGCGCTGCACGTCTTCCCGACCGACGGGATGGCGATGGACTTCCCGTACGCCCGGAGCGTGGTGGTGGTCCGGAGCCGGCGGACGGTGAAGCGCACGGAGAAGACCACCGAGGAGACGCGCTACTATGTCAGCAGCCTGGATCCCGACGAGCTGACCCCGGCCAGGTGGCATGGGCTCGTCCGGGGGCACTGGGCCGGAGTGGAGAACCGCAACCACTGGCGGAGGGATGTGCTGTTCGGGGAGGATCGCTCCAGAAGCCGGAACACCCGCCTGCTCACCAATCTCGCCCTGCTACGCAACGCGCTACTGCGGCTGCTACCCCGCTGCTTCCCGGGCGACTCTGTCCCGGTCATCCGCGAGCGGCTCCAATCCAATCCAGCCCTTGCCTTCAATGCCCTCAACTCTTGACCCCTCAAAAGAAAAGACCCTGCTACCCGTCCCCATCGGCTGGCGGGCGGGTTCCCCAACCCGGCGCGGGTCGCGTTGGGTTCGTGGATTGCGTCCGTAACCCGCAGGCTTGCCGTCGGTCACCCGATTTGGAAATGCTGCCGGAGTCGCTGCATGGAGAAACCGGAGTTGGACGTCGAGGCCTGCGTCGCGCGGGTGCGCGAGGGGGACGAGGACGCCGCCCGGGACCTCCTTGCGCACCTGCACCCGCTCGTCGTCAAGATCGTGCGGGCGCACCTGCCCCGGCGGACCGCGGAGGAAGACTTAGTGCAGGCCGTGTTCGCAAAGGTGTTCACAAGGCTCGACCAGTTCCGGGGCGAGGTGCCGCTGGCCCACTGGGTCTCCCGCATCGCCGTCAACACCTGCTTCAACGAGCTCAGCCGGGAACGCGTCCGGCCGGAGCTGCGCCATGCTGACCTCTCCGAGACCGAGGTCGAGGTCATCCAGAACCTCGCCACCGCCAACGCCGAGCTCCCGGACGACCGGGCCCTTGAAGCCCGCGAGATCGTCGGCAAGCTCCTCGAGGGCCTTTCGCCGGCCGATCGCCTTGTCATCACCTTGCTCCATATCGAGGGAAAATCCGTCGAGGAAATCCACAAGGCCACGGGCTGGAGCATGCCCTTGGTCAAGGTGCGCGCCTTCCGCGCCCGCCAGAAGATGAAGCAACGCCTCAAGTCCCTAGCCCGAGACATCGCCCCATGAAGCCCATCGACCACGCGCTCGACCGCCTCCTCCGCGCCGCCGCCCGCGCGCCGCAACCCGGGGTTGGCCCCCTGTCCATGGCCACCCAGGCCCGCGCCATCGCCGCGCTCCGCGCGCATCGTGACGCCGCCCCGTCCTTCGCCCTCCTGCGAACATGGCGCGTCGGCATGGCCACCGCGTGCGCCACCGCCGCCGTCGCCATCGTTGCGGGCCTGTTCGCCTCCAGCCGCCTCGACGACTCCGCCAACGATCCCTACGTCCTCAACGACCCCGGCATGGCCGTCGCCATGACCACCGGCTGGCTCCCATGAACGGCCTCAACCGCAACCAAATCCTCGCCTCCCTCGCCGCCGTCTTCGTCGCCGGCGCCGCGGCGGGCGTTGCCGTGGGCTATCCCCTTGGCCGCAAGACCGTCATCCAACGGCCCCCGCGCCCGCCCCATGACATGGCCGCGCACATGCTGGAAAAATACACCCGCGAGCTCGGCCTCTCCACCAACCAGGTCGCCAAGGTCGATCCCCTCATCCAGGAGGCCGCCCAACGCGTCCGCTCGCTCCACAAGGAGAACTTCCGCCAGACCGACGCCATCATGCAGGAATGCAACCGGCGCATCGTGGCCCTCCTCGACGCCGGCCAGCAGCAACGCTTCAAGGACATGGAGGAACGCCGCAACAAGTGGTTCCGCGAACGCCAGGCCGAACGCGACCGCAACCGTTCCGCGCAACCCGGCAAGCCCCCCTCCCCCGACGCCCCGCCCCCGGCGCCCCTGCCACGCTAGTGTCGTGTCTCACAAATTGCTGGTGTTTCGTTGCTCCAAGAATGCCCCGGGGCAAGGCGTGAGGACGGAGCCTACCCGCAGCGGTCTGGGACGGATGGCCTGGGGACGGCAACCCCATCGCCTCCGAGGACGATTTGCCCGGATCGCGAAAGCCATGGCCTTGTTCCATGAGCGGGGCGGACGGGGTCACGTCGAGAGGGCGCAGGCATCCCTGCCGGGATGCTGGGTTTCGTTTTCGCGTGGGTCTCCGGTGGTGTCGTCGCGGCACTCCTCGACCACCGGCTACGGGCTGGGAAGCCTCCGGCTTCATGGGGTCACGCCGGATCGATTCAGTTGGATCGGTGATGCTTGCTGGATCTTCTTTCGCAAGAGCTTCGTCCTTCGCTCGTTACGGGCCTGGCACTGGCCCGCGCCTCGCTCACTCCTCGGCTTGCGCAAGCATCTGCTTCGCAATCACT
>CAIYFP010000021.1 GCA_903925515.1 uncultured Verrucomicrobiota bacterium | reverse complement strand
TTGACCGCGCCGACCTTGGACGAGGGGATCGTCACCGGCTTGCTGAGCGTCCGGAACTCCCGCTCGGTCCAATAGATGGTGCGCGTGGGCTTGGCGGGGCTGCCCGAGACAAGGTGCGGCTCGGTGAAGAGCAGGTAGGTGTTGGCGCCGTCGCGCGCCGACGAGGTCCCTCCGCCGGGGTTGACGTAGGAGGACGGGAAGTTGGCGGCGGTGTAGGCGAGGGCCTTGCGCCACGTGATGGTGATCGGCCCGGGCTGGATGGCATACACCTTGCGAGCGTGCGGGCTCCAGTAATAGCCCGCGTTGGCGTGGTTGTTCGTCGTGTACGGCTCCGGCAACCAGTACTGGAATCGGATGGCGGCGATGTCCCGGCCCGCCTCGTCCACGGCGGGCGGCTCGATGACGCTGCCGAAGGCAAGGGAGACGGAGCGCGGGAGGTACGGCATGCCCATCCTCGCGGAGCGCAGGCCAAAGGTGATGGTGGTGCCTTGCCTCGCCGTGGGGACCTGCATCTGGGGCAGCGCGTCGGCCAACGAGGCTTGGCCGTTGAGCAGCGGGGAGTTCTCGCGAGCGCGCCAATCCGAGGCGGACACACCGCCGCCCATGAAGAGCCCCGTGCGAAACTGGCCGGCGGTGGTCGGGTTCTGCGTGCCCGACCCATTCGGCACGTCCAGGCGCGGGGCTCGCCCGTCGGACCCCGCCGGGTTTCCCGGCTCGGACGACACGGGCACGCCGGCGAGTGGGAGCCGGTTGAGCCGAAGGGCGTCTTGCTTGGCCTCAAGGGGCAGGTCGAGGGAAGCCGCAAGCCTCGCGGCAGCAAGCGAGCCCGCGACGACCGCGAGGGCCCACCTCCACGGGAACGGCACCGGCTTCATGAATGCTTGGGGTCGCGGGGGCTCGGGATGGGTCAGGTTCCGCATCGGATGATTCTCCTATTGGACGCGCATGATGAACGCGAGGACATGGAACGGGGGCATGGTGTTGTGCGGCCTGCCTTCGCCGGACGAGGCCGTCTGGAAGGCGGGGGCATCGACCCGATGGCCATGGCCGCCGTCGCTGGAGGTGACATTGGACTGCGGCAGCCAGTCGATCTCCCATGGGGCGCGGTTTTGGCCCCACCTCGTGGCCAGGGCGGCAGGGGCCTTGTAGCCCGAGATGTAGGGATGCGTGTGGTTCCCGCCCGGGCCGGAGGTCACGGGCGCGGCATTCCATGCGTGCGCGTGGCGCGGCATTTCCGCCGTGGTCAAGCCGTGTGCCTCCGCGCCACCGATTGCGCCCGGCATCCTCGGTGTCAGGCCTTGGCCATGGCCGGGCGCCATGAGGAATCGTCCCCGAAGGTCCGGCGTTTGCCGTCCATTCGCCACCCGCCCGTCGCACAGGGACCAACCCCTCGGCGGCACGACGCCCGACCACATGACCACGGTGCCCACGGGCGCCATCCCAAGGGCATCGACCTCGCCCGCAACCACCGAGCCGGCCACGGTCACGTCGCCCGCAACCCTTGCCGCCGTGGAGCGAATGGACCCGCCCACGTCCAACGCCTCGTTGGGCTGGGGCTGCAGGATTCCCACCCGGGAGTCCGTCGCGGTCAGCACCGTCGTCCCGGTGCCGTTGACCAACACCTCCGTGGTTCGCGCATGGCGGGACAGGAAGGCCGTGGGCGCCGACATGAGCCTCATGCGAGGCGAGACCACCCGGTCGCCGCCGCTGGCCGCCGAGCCCAGCAAGGTGAGCTCGACGTATCGGTCGGAGGCGCTCGAGTCGAGGAACAAGGAGGAGAGGGGAGGACGCGGCTCGCCGACCCTTGGGGTCCCCTCCCCGAGGAGGACGGCGAAGCGCCCGCCCTCGATCGTCAACACATGCTGCTCGGCCCAAAGCAACCGGCCGCCCGTGTACGCGTCAAAGACGCGGAACACGGCCGGCTGGTTGGTGCTCCCCGCTGCCCCAAGGGGTTGGCCCGCGCCGTCCACAGCATCGCCTTGGAAGACCATCAGGTCCGGCGGGTTGGACGTGGCTTGGGCGATGGCACGCGGCAATCCCACCCATGTTGGCGACAACAAGGCGAGGAATGCGAGGAGGGGGAGGGGGAAGGTCAGCTTCATGGGGAATAAGGGTCCGGAGTTCATCGAACTCGCATGATGTAGGCCA
>CAIYFP010000020.1 GCA_903925515.1 uncultured Verrucomicrobiota bacterium | reverse complement strand
GGCACCCGGCCTACAACCCTGGCCGGCCCATTCCAACCTCACCCGCCGGGTGAGGTCTCGGATGGATCCCACAGTGCCCCTTTGCCTTGATGGGACGGCATTTCCCTGCCTTGAAGCCCTCTTCAACTGCCGTTTTTAGGCTGAATCGTCCCGGCTGAGGCGTCCCGATTTAGGCAGGCTCGCTCTGCCCCCGGACTCCGTGGCCTCGATCCGTGGACGGGGAGCACGCCCATCCCGTTGCACCCTTTCGCTCTTCACTCCAGTTGGGTCGGCGACTTTGCGGTGCCGAGGAAGGCGTTCAGCCTGAGTGCTATGATGTCACGGCGCTTGGCCAAAAACGCCTTGTAGGCCTCGACGGCGAGGAGGCTGGCATCCGTCGGGATACACTGGGAATCGAATGCCGTGGCGCCCGCCAGTTCCAACAATGCTGGGAAGTAGGTTGCAGGTGCGGTGTCGCTGATTCGGCGGTTCGTCCTTCCCCCAATGAAGGCCAGGTTGGCGATGTCGTCTGCCTCGCGGGATGTGTAGCTGCTCTTGAGCACCGCCTTTGGGAAGACATGATGGAACTGCAAGCGGTGCTGGGAACCCGAATGGTCGAGCGCAATGGCCAGGTTCGATTGCCAGTCCTTGGCCCCGGCAGATCGAAAGGCCAGAAACATGGTCTTGAACAGCGCGCTGCGCTGGTTGCGGCCTTCGAGTTCGTCCGCGGAGACTTCGAGGCGCCCAACCTGGAGGCGCAGGCGTTCGATCAACTCGTTGGCTCCGCCGTTCTGGCGCAGCGTGGCCAGGTCTTGGTCGAGCAGGGTTTCGCTGGAGCCCCGCGAGTAACGGCCCTTGGCGTTCGCGACAAGGACCCAGAACCGCAGGCGCTCCGCCTCCTCGGCTCCGATCTGATAATTCCGCTTGTGGCCAAGATAGCCGAGCGTCACCAGCACGAAGGGCGACGACAACAACGCCGGGCTGTCGATCCCGGCATTGCTCTTCAGGAAGTTCAGCGCGAACTCCATGCCGGTGACGCACGCCTTCCACGCCTCCTGGAGCGCGTCCGCCTGGAGGCTGGCCACGGTGAGAAAGCGCGACTGGCCAGTGGCAAAGGCCACCAGATTCTTGAGGTGCAAGCCCAGGTCCAGATCGAAGCCAATCTTGGCGCAGTCGGATTGGAATGCCTGGAATGTCCTGAGCGACCCGCGCCACTTGGCCGTGATCTGGGCAAGGGCCAAGTCCGAGCTGCGGAGCTTGGCCCCGAGCGAGTTCACCCGGACGAAAATCTCGGTGACCTCGTCGTAGGATAGCCGCCGTTCGAGGACATCCATGCGGTAGCTGTATTTGCGAATGCCGCGCAATCGCGCCAACCGCTGGCTGTATCTCTTGAACCGCGGGTCGCTGACCTTCTCGATCCCCGCGCGTTCCAGGAACGGCGCATCCTCGTCGGTCTTGAACACCTCGGTGACCCTCACCCAATGGCTCAATTGCTCCAGTTTCGCCGTCGCCACGACGAACGTCATCTTGTTGAAGCGCTGTTGCAGCTCGTCCTCGGTGGAATCGGCCTCGTCCTCGATCAAATCGTCGTCGTCATCGCCATCCTGCTCATTCACCTCCGTCACCACGGCGAGTTCGTCCGGGTGTTCCAGGTTGAACAAGAGCTCGACCGGCCTCTTGCGCCCGCGCACGGCGACTGGCTCGCCACGAATCACCGCCGAGAGGGACGTCAATCGCTGTTGCCCGTCCAGCAGGAGGCGTGTGCTCTGGTATGGGTTGGCCTGCTGTTGCACGGCGAAATCCTGCAGCGGCACGGCCTCGTCGGTCTCCCAAAGCAGGATGGCCCCGGACGGATAGCCTCGATAGAGCGAGTCCAGCAGGTCGCGCACGCGCGTCGATCGCCAAACATAACGACGCTGCATCTCGGGCAAGCGCAGCTCGCCGCGCTCGATCATCCCAACAAGCTCCTCAACGGTTGCCTCAGCCTTGGCCATGGAAGTAGGGAAGGTTCATTCTCCAGCAGTGGCATCCCGCGGGAAATTGGCCTCCGGGCGTCATTCGATCCATGGAATGGGTCAACGAGCCCCATGTCACAAGACATGGGGTGATGAAAAACATCCAAGGAACCCCGTTCCCATATCTGCTCCCCAAGCAGCCTTGCAACCTCATTCCTGGCCATGCCCGATCCACGCTGGTTTGGGCGCGCGACTTGGGGAAGGACGCCCGCTCCGTGTTGCGCTGGATCCATGTCGTCACCCTAGTGTCGTGTCTCACAAATGGCTGGTGTTTCGCCGCGAGGGATTTTCGTGTCCAACGAGGCGCGAGTGACGAGCAGACCCGCAGAGGTCTGTGAGGAGCGAGCAACGACGTGGGACGC
>CAIYFP010000019.1 GCA_903925515.1 uncultured Verrucomicrobiota bacterium | reverse complement strand
GTGGGGTTGGTTGGCGGGGGAGGATTGGGTTGGGATGCGGGTGTGGTGCGGGGCTGCGGGATGGGGGGGGCGGCCTCAAAGGAGACGCCAAGGGGATGGCCCGTGGCCTTCAGGAGGCGGGCCTTGAGGGTGTTGATGCTGCCCGGGCTGCCAAGCATGACGCCGTCGGGATGTCGGATGCGGAGGGTGCCGCGGTCGAGCGAGACAGGGGAACACTGGCCAAGGCTTGCCGCGAGGAGGCCATCGTCGGGCGTGAGGGAGGAGAGGAGGGCCTGCCATACGTCGGGCAGGGCAAGGGCGGCTGCGCGAGGCTGGGGCTGCGGCTGGACTTGGGTGGATTGGGAGAAGGGCTGGGGGCTTGGGGTGGGCGGCAGGGGGTGTTGGGAGAGCAGGGCGGTGGAGGCCGGGGATGCCGGTGCATGGTGGGCAACGGGGGCAGGGGATGCCTGCGGGGTGATGGTGGCGGGCAAGCCTTCCCGGAACGCCTTCAATTGGCGGAGGACGGCATCAAGGCTGGAGGCGGAGCGTGCGCCGACGGCCTTGAGGAGGGCGACTTCTAGGAAGATGCGCTTGGAGGCGGCGTCGCGGAGGCGCCCCTCGGCGGTGGAGAGGACGTCGAGGATGCGGGTGAGTATGTCGGCGTCGATGCCTGCCGACTGGGTGGCGATGGCTTCGAGGTCGGCCTCGCTGGCCTCGACGAGGGACCGGTCGCCCCGGGAGACGACCCAGAGGAGAATGTTGCGGAAGTGGGCGAGGAGGTCGCCGAGGAGTCGTCCGAGGTCCTTGCCGCCGCGTGCGAGGGAGTCGAGCTCTCGAAGGACCGCGGCCCTGTCGGAGGCAAGGATGGCAGCGGCGACGGCGCGGAGCTGGGCGCGGCCCGCGAGGCCGAACATGGAAAGGACGTCGGCCTCGACGAGGCGCCTGCCGCAGAAGCTGATGAGCTGGTCGAGGGTGGACTGGGCGTCGCGCATGCCCCCGTCTGCTCCGCGGGCGATGGCGTCGAGGGCGGCGGGCTCGGCATCCACGCCCTCGGCGGCGGCGATGCGCGCGAGTTGGGCGACGATGAGCGCGGAGGGGATGCGGCGGAGGTCGAAGCGTTGGCAGCGGGAAAGGATGGTGGGGAGGACCTTTTCGGGGTCGGTGGTCGCGAAGAGGAACTTCACGTGGGCGGGGGGTTCCTCGAGGGTCTTGAGGAGGGCGTTGAAGGCCGCCGGCGAGAGCATGTGGACCTCGTCGATGATGTAGATCTTGAACGGGCTGTTGGCGGGGGCGAAGCGTGCGGTCTCGCGGAGCTCGCGGACCTGTTCGACGCCGTTGTTGGATGCGCCGTCGATTTCGAGGACGTCGAGGGAGCGGCCCTCGGCGATCTCGGCGGCGCGCGGGTCGTCCTCCGGGAAGTCAGGAAGGGGCCCGCCGGTGCAGTTGAGGCATTTTGCGAAGATGCGGGCGAGGGTGGTCTTGCCGGTGCCGCGGGGTCCGCAGAAGAGGTAGGCATGGGCAATGCGGCCGGAGACGATGGCGTTGGCAAGGGTGGTGGTGACGTGTTCTTGCCCGACGACGTCGGCGAATCGCTGGGGGCGGTACTTGCGGGCGATGACCTGGTAGGACATGTCGCGGGGAGCATGGGGCAACGGGGATGGGGGAGGCGAGCCTGCAAAACGGGCGTGCAGGCCGGGAGGGGGCTGGGCAGGGTGGAGGGCATGAGCGACGTGATATTTCCGCGGAGTCCGAAGGAGACGATGGCCGGATGGGCATACTTGCCGCGGTTGGTGGACAAGATCCGCCTGCATCTCGCGGGGCGACTTCATCCGGACTACCAAGGCAACTTCCTGCACAAGGGCTTCGACAAGCTTTGGTTCGAGCGCGCCGGGGTGAGCCCGGAGACGCTGGTGGACGTGGTGCGGAGATCGGTGACGGACGGCGAGGTGTGCGACTGGGTCGGGGCGAACGTGAGGAAGACGGACGGGGAGAAGGCGGCGCACCGGGACGAGCTCTTCAACCATGGCCGAGACGGGGACCCGGCGCTGCGCGAGCGGCTGGAGATGCGGAAGCAGCAATCCGGGCTTGGGCACCGCACGGACATCCAGGCCTTCGTGGACTACATCGACGCGGACGAGAGGCGGGGTTGAAGGCGTGGCTTTGCCGAACGAGCGAATGCTGCTAGGGATGGGGCGGCCCGCGCGGGATGCGGGGGCCGAGCGAACCAATCATTGCGGAAGAAGAGAATGACCATGAACGACGTGAGTTCGGTGCGCGTGGGACAAGTGGTGCCTGCGTTCGAGTTGGAAACCTACGATCCCGTGAGGGGTGACTTCGGGACCTTTTCCCTTGCGGCGACGCAGGCGTCGGGGCGCTGGACGATCCTCGTGTTCTACCCGGCGGACTTCACGTTTGTGTGCCCGACGGAGCTGGCGGACCTTGCGGCGAAGCATGAGGGGCTGAAGGCGTTGGGCGCCGAGGTCGTGGGGATCTCGACGGACACGAAGTTCTCGCACCTCGCGTGGTTGCAAGCCGAGAAGTTGCTGGCGGGGGTGAAGTACACGATGGCGGCGGACCCGACGGGAAGGGTGTCGCGGTTGATGGGGGTTTACGACGAGAACACGGGCCTTGCGTTGCGGGGCACGTTCCTGATCAACCCGGCCGGGTTGCTGGTGGCGAGCGAGGTCAACTTCTACAACGTGGGCCGGAACGCCGACGAGCTGCTGAGGAAGACGGAGGCGAGCGTGTACCTTGCGGCGCATCCGTCGGAGGCCTGTCCGGCGAAGTGGACGCCGGGTGGCAAGACGCTGAAGCCCGGCAAGGACATGGTGGGCAAGGTGTACGAGGCGTTGCAGTAGGCCGGCACGGTTCCGGGCGCGCCCCGGCGCGCCTCCAGCAAGCAGGGGCAACGTTCCCGCCGCGTCTGGGCATCAGGACGGGCCATGACCGGAGCGGCATCCGTTTCCGGGAGATGGCGGCGGGCTGATCGGTTCCCGGGGGCGCGGGGCGAGCGAGGGATGCAGGCCGTGGGGCGACACGAGGGCGGTCATGAGGCTGAGGCGTGCCAGTCGAGGAGCTTGAGCTGGACGGAGCGGCGGCCATTGAACTCATGGATGGATGGCACGGCGGCGAGGTCGAACCCGGCGGTGGGAACGGGTTGGCCGGCGGCGTTCCACCAGAGGCAGTCGGCGGTGGCATGGCCGTCGGTGACGGAAAGGCGCCAGTGTTGCTGTTGCTTGCCGATCCTCTGGGGCGGGCGTGCATGGCGAAGGCCGGGGACCTTCAGGTGGACCGGGGGATTGCCTTGGCCGAAGGGCCCGAGTCGGGCGAGTTCCTCGACGGCGTCGATGTCGAGGTCATGGAGGGAGACGGATGCATCGATGCGGAGCGCCGGGACAAGGAGGTCTGCGTGCAGGGAGGCGCGGGCGATTCGGTTGAGGCGATCGCGGAGGGCGTCGATTTGGGCGGGTGCAACGGTGACGCCGGCCGCCATGGCATGGCCGCCGTGCTTGAGGAGGAGGTCGTCGCAGGCACGCAGTGCGGCGGCGAGGTCGAACCCGGGGATGCTGCGGCCCGAGCCGCGCCATGCGTCGCCATCTCCACCGATGATGAGGGAGGGCCGGTGGAACTCGCGCAGGACACGGGAGGCGACGATGCCGACGACGCCGACGTGCCAGAGCAGGTGGCCCTCGACGATGACATAGTCGGAAGCCGGCTTGAACCGGGAGCGGACCATGGCGATGGCGTCGTCGGCCATGGTACGTTCGATGGCCTGGCGTTCGCGGTTGTGGAGGTCGAGGTCCATGGCGAGCGGGGTGGCGGCGGCCTCGTTGGGTGCGAGGAGGAGGTCGAGGGCGCGGCGTGCGGAGTCGAGGCGGCCCGCCGCGTTGAGGCGGGGGCCGAGCTGGAAGCCGATGTGATCGACTCGGACGTCATCGGGGACGGCGGCGACTTGCTTGAGGGCAACGAGGCCGGGGCGTTGGGTGGAACGGAGGCGTTGGATGCCGGCCGTGGCGAGGATGCGGTTCTCGCGGACGAGGGGGACGAGGTCGGCGACGGTGCCGAGCGCGACGAGGTCGAGGAGGGGGCGGAGGTCGTAGGACAGGAAACCATGGAGCTGGAGGAGGCGTCCGGCCTTGAGGAGGGCGTGTGCGAGCTTGAAGGCAAGGCCTGCCGAGCAGAGCTCGTGGTCGTGCTGGCCCAGCTGGGGGTTGACCATGGCGACCGGGCATGCGGGGGAGTCGCCGGGTTGATGGTGGTCGAGGACCAGGACATCGACGCCTTGCTCTGCGAGCCATCGCACGGGCTCGCGCGCGGTGGAGCCGCAATCGACCGCGAGGAGGAGGGGCGCGGGCATGGTGGCATGGCAGTTTTGGGCGGCGGCCATGGTGAGGCCGTATCCCTCCTTGAAGCGGTCTGGCAAGTAGGCGGCGACGGACCAGCCGAGGTCGGAGAGGAACGTGGAGAGAAGCGCGACGGAGGTGACGCCATCGACGTCGTAGTCGCCGAAGAGGGTGATGTTTTGACGTTGGTCGCGTGCCTTGAGGAGGCGTTGGACGGCGGCGTCCATGGCCGGGAGCCGGAAGGGGTCGGCGAGCTGGGCGAGCTTGGGGGCGAGGAAGGCGTCGGCGTCGGCCGGGTCACCGAGGCCGCGGGCGAGGAGGCAGGCGGCGGTCAGTTCTCGAACCCCCAGGGCGTCCCGCAGGAGCCGGGACTCGAGGGGGCGTTGGGGTGCGAGGTCCCAGCGGAAGCGCATGTCAGGGCTGCTTGGCGTCGCGGGACTCGCGCCATGCAACGGCCATGGATGCGGCCATGGACAGGAAGATGATGCCGATGACGGCGGCGAGGGAGACGTTGGTGAGGTGATCGCCGAGCCAACGCTTGAGCCATGTCTCGGCCAGCATCTTCGCGCCGATGAGGATGAGCACGAGCGACAGCCCGTACTTGAGGTAACGGAAGTATCCCATGGCGCTGGCGAGGACGAAGTAGAGCGAGCGCAGGCCCAGGATGGCGAAGACGTTGGAGGTGAAGATGAGGAAGGGCTCGGAGGTGATGCCGAAGATGGCGGGGATGGAGTCGAGGGCGAAGACGACGTCGGTGGTCTCGACGACGATGAGGACGAGGAAAAGCGGCGTGAAGCGCCGCGCGCCGTCGATGCGGGTGACGAAGCGTTCGCCATCGAAGGCGTTGGTGAAGGGGAGGAAGCGCCTTGCGAGACGCACGACGCGTTGGTCCCCGAGGGCGGCACCGTCGTTGTCGGCCCCGGCGACGGCCATCTTGGCGCCGGTGAAGACGAGGAATGCGCCCATCAGGTAGAGGATGAAGTGGAAGCGCTGAACGAGCTCGCTCCCGGCCCAGATCATCATGCCGCGCATGGCGAGCGCGCCGAGGATG
>CAIYFP010000018.1 GCA_903925515.1 uncultured Verrucomicrobiota bacterium | reverse complement strand
GGGTGGACCGGGTGGACCTAGTGGACCTGGTGGACCGGGTGGACCTAGTGGACGGGCGGAGGGGGGGGGGCAAGGAGCTCGGAGGTTTTGGCGGGGATGGAGGGGGCGCGCATGAGGGATTCGCCGACGAGGATGGCGGTGGCGCCGCTGTTGCGGACGGAGAGGACGTCGGAGCGGGAGTCGATGCCGGACTCGGCCACGAGGAGGATGTCCGGGGAAGGGGTGGCGGCGCGGAGGCGCGCGGCGATGCGGGCGGTGGTGGCGAGGTCCACGGTGAAGGTGCGAAGGTCGCGGTTGTTGACGCCGACGAGGCGTGCGCCGGCGGCGAGGGCGCGGGCGAGCTCGGCCTCGTCATGGACCTCCACCAAGGCGGCCATGCCGCAGGCGTCGGCGAGGGCATGGAGATGGCGGAGCTGGGCGTCGTCGAGGATGGCGACGATGAGGAGGATGGCGTCGGCGCCCCATTGGGCGGCCTCGAGGATTTGGCGTTCGTCGATGACGAAGTCCTTGCGGAGGAGGGGGATTTGGACGGCCTCGCGGACGGCCTTGAGGTAGGCGAGGGAGCCATGGAAGAAGCGTTCGTCCGTGAGGATCGAGAGGCAGGCGGCGCCGGACTGCTCGTATTCGCGGGCGATTTGGACGGGGTCGAAGTCCGCCCGGATCACGCCCTTGCTGGGGGAGGCCTTCTTGACCTCGGCGATGAGGGCGACGTCGCCGCGTGGGGGGTGGCGGAGGGCGCGTGCGAAGTCGCGGACGCCGTCGGGCCGGGAGCGGAGGGCGTCGCGGATCCGTTGGGCGGGGACGGGGCCATGGGGGAGGCGGAGGAGTTCCTCGCGCTTGGCGGCGACGATGGTGTCGAGGATGGAGGGCATGGCGAGGGGCGTGGGGATTACTCGTCGTCGTCGTCCTTGAGGCCCGGGATGCGCTTGAGGGGGCAACCGGCGCGGAGCCAGCCGTTGACGAAGGGGTCGAGTGCGCCGTCCATGACGCCTTGGACGTCGCTGGTTTGGACGCCGGTGCGGAGGTCCTTGACCATGCGATAGGGCTGGAAGACGTAGCTGCGGATTTGGTTGCCCCAGCTCACGCTGCCCTTCTCGCCGTAGAACTTCTCCATGTCGGCCTTGGCTTGGTCGAGCTTGAGGGCGTAGAGCTTGGCCTTGAGCATCTTGAGGGCGGTGGCCTCGTTCTGGGCCTGGGATCGTTCCTGCTGGGATGCGGCGACGAGGCCGGTGGGGACGTGGGTGAGGCGGACGGCGGTCTCGACCTTGTTGACGTTTTGGCCGCCCTTGCCGCCGGAGCGGTAGGTGTCCCGCTTGATCTCGGAGTCGGGGATGACGACGTCGGCAAGGGAGAGGTCGTCGAGCTCGGCGATGACATCGACGGAGGCGAAGCTGGTGTGGCGGCGCTTGTTGCTGTCGAAGGGCGAGATGCGGACGAGCCGATGGACGCCACGCTCGGCCTTGGCGAAGCCGTAGGCGTTGGGGCCCTCGACGCGGAAGGTGACGGACTTGAGGCCCGCGGAGTCGCCGGGGAGGGCGTCGGTGGCCTCCCATTTCCATCCGCGGGAGTCGAACCAGCGACCGTACATGCGAGAGAGCATCTCGGCCCAGTCCTGGGCCTCGGTGCCGCCGGCTCCGGCCTGGATGCTGAAGATGGCGTTGCGGGCGTCGTGGGGGCCCGTGAGGAGGACCTCGAGCTCGAAGGACTCGAGGTGGCGTGCGATGCGCGCGAGGTCGTCGTCGGCCTCGCGCTGGATGGGTTCCTGGGCGTTGGGGGGCTCGGCCTCGCCGAGCTCGAGGAGGACGGCGACGTCGTCGAGGCGCTTGGCGAAGGCGAGCATGGGCTCGGTCTTGCGCTTCAGGGAGTTGCTTTCGTCGATGACCTTCCGGGCGGAGTCGGGGTTGGCCCAGAAGGAGTCGGAGGCCATCTGGGCCTCGAGCTCGGCGAGGCGCTTCTCGAGCATGGGCAAGTCCAGGAACCTGCGAAGCTGCGCCAACTTGCTGCGGTGCGTGTCCATGGCGGACCGCGTGACCTCGAACATAAGGGGGAGAGGGTATGGGGACGGGGGCGCGGGTGTCGAACGTTTGGGTGGGCGGGTGGACCGGGTGGACCGGGTGGACCGGGTGGACCGGGTGGACGAGGGGGGGCGGGGGGCTTTTTGGGTGGGATTGGAATGGGGGTGGGGGCAGGGTTTGGGGATGATTTCCCGGATTCTTGGATGGGGTGTTCCGTGCGTGGCTGTGGTGGCGGCGGAGTTCACGGCGAAGGACCGGCAGCCGACGGCCGGGGAGGTGGCGTCGATGCCGGCGGTGCATTCGCGTGAGAAGGCGGAGGCGTTGGGGCGGGAGGTGAAGGTCGCGGAGGGTTTCGAGAGCACGGTCTTCGCGACGCCGCCGGCCGTGAACTATCCGGTGTTCGTGGCGGCCGCGACGGATGGCACGGTGTACGTGTCGTCGGATGGGAACGGGTCGCTGGACCGGAAGCCGCATCTTGGGCGGGTGTTGCGGGTGCGGGACACGGACGGGGACGGGCGCGGGGACGAGGTGCGGGCCTTCGTGCCGGACATCGACTCGCCGCGGGGGTTGGTGTGGGACCATGACCGGCTGTACCTGCTGCATCCGCCGGACGTGTCGGTGTTTCTCGACCGGGACGGGGATGGGGTGGCGGAGGAGCGGCGGACGTTGGTCCGGGGGATCGGGTGGACGTTCAAGGATCGTCCGGCGGACCATGCGTCGAACGGGTTGTCGCTGGGGATCGACGGGTGGCTCTACGCGGCGATTGGCGACTTTGGGTTCATGGAGGCGGTGGGGACGGACGGGCGGAAGTTGCAGATGCGGGGAGGGGGCGTGGTGCGGTTTCGGCCGGATGGAACGGGGCTGGAGGTGTGGGCGGACGGGACCCGGAACATCCTTGAGGTGGCCGTGGGGCCGGAACTGGAGGGGATTGCGCGGGACAACACGAACGACGGCGGCGGATGGGACATCCGGCTGCATCATTTTTCGGGCATGACGCAGCACGGGTACCCGCGCTTGTTCAAGAACTTCGGGGACGAGGTGATCCCGCCGTTGGCGGACTACGGCGGCGGGTCGGGCTGCGGCGCGGCATGGATCAACGAGCCGGGGTTTCCGCCGGAATGGAACGACGCGCCGTACACGGCGGACTGGGGGCGTGAACGGGTCTTCCATCATGGCCTCAAGCCCAAGGGCGCCACCTTCGAGGCATCGCAGCAGGAGTTCCTGAGGCTGCCGCGGGTGACGGACCTCGACGTGGACGGCAACTCGGCGGTGTACGCGGCGAGCTGGAAGGGGGCGTCGTTCACGTGGGTGGGGCCCGAAGTTGGGTTCCTCGTGAAGGTGACACCGAAGGGTTTCAAGCCGGAGCCCATGCCTGACTGGGAGAAGCTGGGCGCGAAGGGCTTGGTTGCGCAGTTGGGCTCGGGCTCGGCGCGGCGTCGGATGGAGGCGCAACGCACGATCCTGCGGCGCAAGCTGATGGCCGGGCCGCTTCTGCTCGCGATGGCGAAGGATGCCAGCCAGCCGTTGCATGGCCGGATCGCCGCCGTGTTCACGCTTGCGCTCGGCCATGGGCCTGGGGCGTCGGCGGCCTTGGGGGCGCTTGTTGGCGACGGGGAGGGTGCGATTGCGCCGTGGGCCCTGCGCGCGCTGGGCGACATGCCGGAGGCGGAGCGTGTGCCCGTGCGAAAGGTGACGGCGGCGCTCGCCGCCAAGAACCCGGTGGCGCGTCGCGAGGCGGCGATCACGCTGGCGCGGTGGAATGCGGTGAAGCAGGCGGGCGCCTTGCTTCCGTTGCTTGCGGACGCCGACCCGGTGGTGGCGCACACGGCGGTGCAGGCGGTGGTGGCGTTGCAGCCGGTGAAGGCGGCGTTTGCGGCGCTGGACGACGCCCGCACGGCGCCGTCCGTCCGCGAGGGCCTGCTGCGCGCCCTGCGTGCATGGCATCGCGACGATGTCGTCGAGGGCTTGGTTCAACGGCTTGGCGGCGAGAAGGACTCGACGAGGAGGAGGGGGCTGCTGACGGCGCTGTGCCGGCTGCATTTCGTGGATGGGCCATGGAAGGGGGACTCATGGGGGACGCGCCCGGACACGCGTGGGCCGTACTATCAGCCGGAGACATGGTCGGGCTCGGGCCGCGTGCTTGCGGCGTTGCAGGCGGCCGTGGAGGCGGCGGGGCCGGAGGAGGCGGCGTTCCTTGGGCGCGAGCTGTCGCGTCATCGCATCCAGTCGTCGGTGGCGTTGCGCAAGATGCTGTCGATGGCGGAGCGCGACCCCGCGTTGCTGCCGACGGTGGCCTCGCAGTTGGCCTCGGAGGAGGTGGTGCCCGGGGAGGCGGTGGGCTTGCTTGCGCGTGCGGCGACGATGGCGGGCGTGCCGGACGCGGCGCGGGCGCAGGCGTTGCAGGCCTTGGCCAAGAGCGACCAGGCGGAGGGCTGGCGTGCGTTGCTGGCGGGGTTGCCCGTCGTGCTCGCCACGAAGAGCGAGAACCAGCAGGCGGAGAAGGCCCGGCAAGCGTTCCTGAACTCCGCGCACCTCGACGCCCGCGTGGACGTCTTGTCGGAGGTCGCCGCGCGGGTGGACGGCGAGGCCTCCGCATGGGCCGAGGCGGGCCTGATGCGTGTTGCCGGGCGCAAGGCGGGTTCGCCTGAGGCGAGGGCGATGGCCGCGAAGGCCATCGACGAGGGCTGGTCGCGCCCCGGGCGACGCGTGCAGGTGTTGAGGGCGGCGGCGCTTGCGGGCGATGCCTCCCGCGCGACGCAGATCGTCGCGGCCCTGTCTGACTCGGACCCTGCGGTGGTGGCGGCCGCGAAGTCCGCCGTGCAACGGCTGAAGATCGACCCCGTGCGGGTGGCGGCGGAGGCGGGGCAGGGGAAGGTGGGCGGGATGCCCGTGGAGGGGGCATTGGACGCGGCGGTGGCGGCGAAGGGTGATGCGACGCGCGGGGAGCAACTGTTCGCGCAGGTGGGCTGCAACGGGTGCCACACGGTGCGGATGGACGAGCCGTTGAAGGGTCCGTTCCTTGGCCACATTGCGAAGACGTACCGGCGGCGGGAGCTGGCGGAGGCGATCTTGATGCCGGGCAAGACGTTGGCGCAGGGCTTCGTGACGCAGCACATCGAGCTGAAGGACGGGACGGAGCTGGACGCGTTCGTGGTGCAGGAGGCGGCGGACGCGGTGACGGTGCGGACGGTCGCGGCGGAGGAAAGGAGGATCCGGCTGGGAGACATCGTGAGCCGGGAGAAGCAGGCGCGCAGCCTGATGCCGGAGGGCTTGGTTTCGGAATTGGCGGTCCGCGACCTTGCCTCGTTGCTGGACTACCTGGAGGCGTTGTCGCGGCAGGCGCCTTGAGGGCGTGGCGGCGTGGCGCCCGGATCCCCGTGCAGGCACGGGGGAATGCTTCGATCGGGAGCCCGGCCAGCCTGGGCGGGCTGCATGCCAGCCCGCGATGGCAGCGCATGGGCATGAACCCCGGGCTTGAGCGCGGAACAGGCTGATGGGTCCCGGATTGCAAGGGGGCGGGGATGTCGGGATAACAAGCGGGCATGTCCACCGTAGGCGAGCGATTGCGTCAGGGGCGCGAGGAGAGGGGCCTTGGCATTTCCGAGGTCGCCAACGCGACCAACATCAAGTCGGACTACATCGAGGCGATGGAGGGAGGGGATTGGGAGGCGTTCGGGGCGCCGGTGTACATCAAGGGGTTCGTGCGGACGTACGCGACGCACCTGAAGCTGGACGCGCCGGGGATTGTGGCGGCGTTGCAGGAGGAGTTGGCGGCCGGGCCCGGGAAGGGCGAGCCGCCTTCCTTGTCTGGCACGCGACGCGGGGTGCTGGATTGGGTGATGTTGCAGGCGTCGAAGGTGCCGTTGCCGGTCCTGTTCCCGGTGATGACCGGGGTGGCGGTGCTGGGGGCGTTGTACATGGGGGCGCGGATCTGGACGGCGACGCACCCCGGGGCCAAGGAGCCTCGCCCGGCGCTTTCCCCGGGGCTTTACCAGCGGCCACGAGGGGTCGCGCCGGTCGTGGTGCCCCTTCCAACCAACGCGCCCGTGGCGGAGCCGCGCCCGCGGCGCTAGGCCGGGCAGATCCTCGAACCCCATGAAAGACCCCGCCCTGATTCGACCCGTGGCCGGATGGCCCCGCGTGCTCGCTGCCTTCGTGAGCGTTGCTGCGTTGTCGCTGACCGCCGCCGTGTCGGTCGAGGAGGTCCGCCCCGTGCTCGGGGAGTTCTGCCTTGGATGTCATTCGACGGAGAAGCACAAGGGGGACCTTGACCTCGAGCGGCTCCTCTCGGGCGGCGAGCATCGCAAGGACATCCGGGTGTGGGAGTCCGTGATCGAGCAGGTGGAGCTGGGCGAGATGCCGCCCAAGGACAAGCCGCAGCCGGGCGCGGAGGCGCGCGAGCGGTTGCTGCGGTGGAGCCGGGCGTTGATCGACGAGGTGGGCCTTGAGCAGGCGGGGGACCCGGGGCCGGTGGTGCTGCGCCGGCTCACCAACGCGGAGTACACGCACACGTTGCGCGACCTGACGGGCGTGGGATCGCTGGACCCCGCGAGGGAGTTCCCGGTGGACGGCGCGGCGGGCGAGGGGTTCGTGAACACGGGCCAGTCGCTCGTGATGTCGCCGGCGTTGCTGGACAAGTACCTCGACGCCGCGAAGCGCGTGGCCGGGCACATGGTGCTTCTCCCGGACGGCATCGGGTTCTCGCCGCACACGACGCGCCGTGACCAGACGGAGGCGTTGCTCGACGAGATCCGGGCCTTGTACCGGCGCTACACCGACACGCGAGGGGCCGACCGCGTCAACCTGCAGGGGATCGTCTTCGACACCAACGAGGGCGGGCGGCTGCCGGTCGAGGCGTACCTTGCGGCGACGCTGGAGCTGTGGGCGACGGCATCCTCGTCCCCGACGCCGCCGTGGCTGCCGGACTTCGCGCGCCAGCGGGGGCTAAGCGAGCGGTATCTCTCGACGCTGTCCACGGCGTTGTCGGGCGGGCCGTCATCCGTGCTGCTCGACCCGTTGCGCGAGCGGATGAAGTCGGCCAAGGCCGCGGACGTCGCGGCCGTCGGTCAATGGATTGGGGCCTGGCAGAAGGCGTTGTGGAAGTTTAGCCCGGTCGGCCACATCGGGAAGAAGGGCGGGCCTTCGGCATGGATGGAGCCGGTGCAGCCCGTGGTGTCCCGGCAGGAGCTGAGGCTGAAGCTGCCGGAGAACCCCGCGAACGCGGAGGTGGTGGTGTACCTCGGCACGGGCGACGCCGGGGACGGGGGGCAGGAGGACGTGGCGCGATGGGTGCGGCCACGGTTGGTTGCGCCGGGCCGGCCGGACCTGCTGGTTCGCGACCTGCGCGGCGCGGTGGCCTCCGCGGAGGCGCGGCGCGAGCGCCTGAAGGCCGTGACGGCGAAGGCGTTGAAGGCTGCGGACCTGATGGACCGCGGCGTGGAGGCGGACGCGTCGGCCGCCGCCCGCGCGGCCGGGGTTGCGGTCGAGGACCTAGCGCCGTGGCTGGGGTACCTTGGCATCGGCGAGTCGGGTTTGTTGCACCTGGCGGGGCACCTGACGAACCGGATCGCGTCCGTCGGCGGGCATGAGTTCGTGCGGGCGCTGGGCTTTCATGAGACGCCCAGCGTGACGGCCAATTCCTCGGACAAGACCGTGCGCGTGCCCGGCGAGATGACGGCCCGCAGCGTGGCGTTGCATCCGTCGCCCGCGTTGAACATCGCGGCCGGATGGCGCGCGCCGGCGGGCGGCGTGTTCAAGGTGTCCGGCAAGGTGCGTCATGCGCACCCGGAATGCGGGAATGGAGTGACGTGGTCGCTCGAGCTTCGGCGCGGGCCGACGCGACATCGGCTGGCGAACGGCGTGGCGCAGGGAGGCAAGGAAGGCGTGCTCGGGCCGTTCACGAACGTCGTCGTGCGGCCGGGCGACCTCGTGTCGGTCGTCGTGGGTCCGCGCGACGGCAACCATGCGTGCGATCTCACGCGGGTGGAGTTGACGCTGGAGGACACGGCGGACGGGTCGCGTTTATGGGACCTTGCGAAGGAGGTCTCGGGGGATCTTTGGGCGGGCAACCCGCATGCGGACGCCTCGGGCCGGGCCGACGTGTGGCATTTCTACACGGAGCCCGTGGGGCCTGCGGGCGACCTGGCGGCGCCGATCCCGCCGGGGTCGGTGCTGGCCCGGTGGATGGCGTCGGACGCGGCCGGGCGGGAGTCGTTGGGCGGGGAGGTGGAACGATTGTTTGCCGGGGGCCCCGGGCCGGGCGCGCCGGAGGGGGACGTGCGGCTGCACCGGATGTTGACGTCGCTGGGCGGGCCCCTGCTGGCGGGCTCGTTGAAGGCTTCGGGTTCGGCCGGGCCGGGGAAGGGCGAGTGGGGCATGGACGCCGCGAGGTTTGATGGCGAGGACCTCGTGGTGCGCGGGCCGGGAATGGAGGCGGTGCGGATTCCGGCGGACGTGGCGGCCGGGAGGGAATGGGTGGTGACGGTGGAACCGGACGGGAAGGAAGGGGTGGAGGGGACGTTGCAGGCGTCGGCGAGCATGGCGTTGGCGAAGCGCGCCGCCGGGGCATGGCCGGAGTCGCCGTTCCTTGTGCGGGAGGGGACGTTGGCGCGCGCGAGGGTGGAGGCGGGGTTGGCGGCGTTCCGGGAGCTGTTCCCGGCGGCGTTGTGCTACACGAAGATCGTGCCGGTGGACGAGGTGGTGACGTTGACGTTGTTCCATCGGGAGGACGGGGCGTTGCGGCGGCTGATGCTCGGGGAGGCGGAGAAGGCGCGCCTGGACCGGCTGTGGGACGAGCTTCACTTCGTGAGCCACGACGCGCTGACGCTGGTGGATGCGTTCGAGCAGTTGTGGCAGTACGCCACGCAGGACGGCGACCCGAGCTTGTTCGAGCCGATGCGCGGGCCGATCCAGCAGCGTGCGGCGGCGTTCAGGAAGGCCCAGGCGGCGGCGGAGCCCTTGCACGTGGACGGCGTGCTGGCATGGGCGGCGAAGGCGTACCGAAGGCCGTTGCGGGACGAGGAGTCGGGGCCGTTGCGGGCGCTTTACGGCAAGCTGCGCGCGGAGGACATCGCGCACGAGGATGCAGTCCGGCTCTTGCTGGCGCGGGTCCTGGTGTCGCCGTCGTTCCTGTACCGGGCCGAGGAGCCGGGGCCGGGCAAGCGGGCGACGGCGGTCAACGGGTGGGAGATGGCGTCGCGGCTGAGCTACTTCCTGTGGTCCTCGGCGCCGGACGACGCCTTGATGAAGGACGCGGGGGCGGGGCGGTTGGCGACGGCGGACGGCGTGGTGGCGGCGATGCACCGGATGCTGGACGACGACCGGGTGCGACGCCTTGCGAACGAGTTCGGGGCCGCATGGCTGCACGTGCAGGACGTGGCGACGCTGGACGAGAAGAGCGAGCGGCACTTCCCGGAGTTCGCGGCGATCCGGGCGGACTTGCAGGAGGAGGTCGTCCGGACGTTTGAGGACCTGTTCCGTGGCAACCGGCCGGTGACGGACCTGCTGGACGGGGACGCGGCGATGCTGAACGAGGCGGTGGCAAGGCATTACGGGATCCCCGGGGTGACGGGCGCGGCATGGCGTCGGGTGAGCGGGGTGAAGGCGCACGGGCGCGGCGGGGTGCTGGGGATGGGGGCGGTGCTCGCGAAGCAGTCGGGGGCGTCGCGGACGAGCCCGATCCTGCGCGGCAACTGGCTGTGCGAGGTGTTGCTGGGGGACAAGCTGCCGAAGCCGCCCAAGGGCGTGCCGCCGTTGCCGGAGGACGAGTCGGCCACGGAGGGGCTGACGGTGCGGCAGGCGGTGGAGCGGCACAGCAGCGACCCGAAGTGTTCGGGGTGCCATGTGCGGATTGATCCGTTCGGCCATGCGATGGAGGCGTACGACGCGATCGGGCGTCGGCGCGAGCGAGACCTTGCAGGGCGATTGCTGGACACGCGGGCCACGTTGCCGGGAGGGGTGACGGTGGAGGGGATGGAGGGCCTGCGCGGATACCTGGTGGGGCGTCGGCGCGAGGCGTTCGTCCGGCAGTTCTGCCGCAAGCTGGCGGGGTACGCGCTCGGGCGGGCGGTGCAGGTTTCGGACGGGCCGATGCTCAAGGAGATGGCGGGGGCGCTGGAACGGGACGGGATGCGGGTTCGGTCGGCCATGGAGGTGTTGGTTCGCAGCGGGGCGTTCCGGGAGATTCGGGGGCGCGACGTTGCGGGGGCGCCCTGAGGCATGGGAATCGGGCAGTGCAGCCATGGGAGGCGAGCCACGATGCGATTGTTCTTCACGGGTCCGGTGATCAAGACGGAGCTGCTGGTGGAATGGCTGGGCCGGCATGGGATCGAGGCGCGCCAGGAATGGGTGGACCCCGCGTTGCCGGACGACGGCGACTTGTCGCGGGAGGCGCGGGTGCTGGTGGAGGAAGGGCAGTTCGACCGGGCGTGGCGCTTGTTCTTCGCGGAACGGGAGGATGAATTATGAGGATGAACGCGGACCCGGCGGAGGAACGGTTGGCGCGCGCCGAGACGGCGTTGGCGCACGTGGAACGGCAATGCGACGAGCTGAATGCCGTGGTGGTGGAGCAGGGCCGGTTGATGGAGCGGATGCGAAGGCAGTTGGAACGCCTCAGCGAGACCTTGCAGAACCAGGAACTGGAACGGATCCGGTCCACGTCGTCGAAGCCGCCGCATTACTAGTGCCGGGCCGGGAAGGGCCTCCGGCAGGGCGCGAAGTTTTCGGCCGGGGACCACCCGCCCGGGGGCTTCGCCATCGGTCCGCCCAAATCCCCGCGCAAGGAGGTGGGAGGCTCGCGATCCCCAGGCGGGCGAGTTGCGGCAGGCTTCGTGCCCACACGCCGTCGGAGCGGATGGGATGAACGCCGTCTTGAGCAACCACGCGCCTGCCCTCTTCGTGCCTGCGTGTGAGGCATTCCCGGCTTCCTCACCCACGGGCCCGCCTCCCGCGTTGCCGTGTCTCGCCGACGCGCGCACGATGGGGCGTGCGTGCGTCACGAGAAACCTCCCATGGGCAGTCCGTGGGCCGCGTGCCCGTCCGCATCCCGATGAATAGCTCGAACCCTGAGTTCCGCGGGGCGGATGGCCCTCCGGCGGTCCAGTCCCACGCCGTGGCCGTCCAGTGTCGCCCCGCCACGTCGGCGTCCCTTGCCCTGAACGGCGTCCCGACGCTGGACGCGTTGTCCGTCACGAGCCGCGAGCCGCTCTCGGGCGCGACCGTGGAGGTACGGGTGGATGGACTGGACGTGCCGCCATGGCGTGTGGCGGTGGAGCCGGTGCCCGGGGGCGGCACGGTGGAGCTGGACGCGTCGGGGTTCCTGTTGCCGCTGAAGTTGCTCCGGCGCTCGACGGAGAGGGAGGCGGCGGACGTTGAGGCCATGCTGCTGGACCGCGCCGGGGCCGTGTTGGCTAGGGATCGGGCTCGGCTCCTTGTGCTGCCGTCGTCGCATTGGGTGGGCCGGAACGTCCATGCGCCGTCCCTTGCGGCGTTCGTGACCCCCAACTCCCCCGTGGCCCATGACCTTGCTCGCGTCGCGGCCGGGATCGTCGGGGAGCGCACCGGGTCGCATGCCCTGGACGGGTACCAGTCCGGGAGCGCGGACCGGGTGCAGCGGGTCGCGGAGGCGTGCTACGAGGCCTTGGCGGCGCGCGGGGTCGCGTACCAGGTCATGAAGAGCAGCTTCGAGGACGAGGGCCAGAAGGTGCGCACGCTCGCGGAGGTGGTTTCCGACGGGCTGGGCAACTGCCTTGACCTGTCCGTGGCGCTTGCGGCGCTGCTGGAGGCGGCCGGGTTGTCGGTCGTCGTGATCGCGGCGGACGGCCATGCGACGGTGGGGTTCTCGACCGTGGGCGAGCCCTTTCCCGAGCCCGTGCACGAGGGGTTGTCCGGCGTGCTGAACCGCATGGAGCTGGGCGAGCTGCGGGTGATCGAGTCCACGCTGGCGTGCGCCGGCGGCGGGCGCTTCGGCGAGGCGCTTGCCCGGGGCGAGCAATGGCTCCGCGACGTCCGCGGCACCGTCCATGTCATCGACGTGACCGCCTCGCGCCGCGCCGGGTTCCATCCGCTGCCGGAGGTGCTCGGGCTGGCCGAGGCGCGGGCGGGCGGCCATGGCGTGGGGGCGGCCCCGTCCGGGACGCCCGCCGCGCCCGCGCCGTGGGTGGTCCGGCTGCCCTCGGGCGTTGCTCCGGCGCCGGCCCGGGTACGTTCGACGGAGGAGGCGCGGCTTGACGCATGGAAGCGGCGACTGCTCGACCTGACGCTTCGCAACAAGCTGCTGAACGACCGCCCGGAAGCGGGGTTGCCGCTCCTTGTTTCCGGCGAGCGCGAGGTGTCGTTGCTCGCGTCCCGGCTGCTTGGGGACGCCGCGTTCCGCCTGCTGCCGTCCGGAGGAATGAGGACGGTCGCGGGCGACGTGGCCGACGACGAGCTGGTGCGGGGATGGCTGCGGACGGGGCTTGAGGAGGGGGAGCTGGTCCGGCGCGCGACGAAGGCGTGGCGCGAGTCGGTCAGCTCCGTGGAGGAGACGGGTGCGCGCTCGCTTTTCATGGCGATTGGGATGTTGCAGTTCCGGGCCGAGGGACGCCATGCGCCCGTCCATGCCCCGCTGCTGTTGCTTCCGGTGGAGATGACGCGGGCGGCGCGGGGCGAGGGTTTCCGGGTGCGTGCGGTGGCCGAGGAGGTGGTGGCGAACGCGGCGTTGGTGGAGCACCTGCGGGTGACGCACGGGCTGGACCTTGGCGTGCTGGAGGCCCTTGCGGAGGACGGATCGTCCCTGGACATGGGGGCGTTGATGACGCACGTGCGCCAGCGCGTGCGCGACCTTCCCGGCGCCGTCGTCCATGCCACGGCCAAGCTGGGCAACTACAGCTTCAAGAAGCTGCCCCTGTTCCATGAGCTGCGGGCGCGCGCGGACGCCGTGATGACGCACCCGGTGGTGAGGTCCCTGCTGGGGCGTCATGTGACGTCCGAGGTCGCGGCAAGGGGCCTTGCCACGCCGGAGTCCACCGAGTCCGACGCGCGGTTCGAGTCCATGCGGCTGCCGTTGCCGGCCGACTCGTCGCAGGTCGCGGCCGTCGCGAGCGCGGCGGCCGGGGCCACCTTCGTGCTTCAAGGCCCGCCCGGCACGGGGAAGAGCCAGACGATCACCAACCTTCTCGCCGAATGCCTTGCACGGGGCCGGCGCGTCCTGTTCATCGCGGAGAAGGCCGCCGCGCTCGAGGTCGTCAGCCGCCGCCTGCGCGAGGCCGGGCTGGGCAGCTTCGCGCTCGACCTGCATGCCGACCATGCCTCGAAGCCGGCGTTTGTCGCCCAGGTCCGGGCCGCGCTGGACGAGCTCGAGGGCCGGGCCGACCCGGCCGCGCGCAGGCTCGCCGGCGTCGCCGCCGACCTTGATCGTGCCCGCGGGCGCCTGCGGGCCGCCTGCGAGGCGCTCCACGGTCCCGCCGACGCGCGCCCCGAGGCCCTCACCGCCTTCCGGGCGGCCGAGCGTTGCTTCGCGTTGTCCGACGCCATGGCGCGCGCCGCCGCGTCGGGTCTGGACGGGAAGCTGGACGATTCCTTGCCCGCGAACCCCCGGGAATCCGATCTCCATGAACGCCGTGATGCCGTCGCCGCGCTGGCGCAAGTCGTCCGCGCGCTGCCGCCGGGGACGTCCGCGGCGCTCGCCGGCTTCGGGCCCCCGGCGTGGCTTGACCCCGAGGAGGCCCGGCGCATCGGCGCCGACGCGTCCCGCGCCGTGCCTTGCGCTCGGCGGCTCGTGCAGGCGGTCCGCGCGCTCGCGTCCGCCATGGGCACGACGCGGTCCGACACCCACGGAGACGCGCGCAGGCTGGTCGCGCTCGCCGGGGCCTTCGCGACGGCGCACCCGGCGTCGGGGGAGCTTGCGGAGATGGCGTTCGCGGAGGACGCGACGCCGCGGATCGAACGTCATGAGCGTGCGGTGGCGGCCATGCGGAAGGCGCGGGCGGCAAGGGATGCGTTGGAGGCGGACTTCGACGCCTCGGTGCTGGGCTTGGACCATTCGGTGCTTGCGGGGGATCTTCGGGCGGCGCGGGGCCGCTTCGTGTTGTTTCGATGGCTGGCCACGCGGCGGGTGCGGGGGATGCTGTCGCGGCATGCGCGCAGGCCGATGGCGGGGGATCTTGAGGGGTTGCTGGCCGCGCTCGAGGCGGCGAGGGGCACGGCGACGGCGCTGGCGACGGCGGATTCCTTCACGGGCGAGCGGGCGTTGATGGGCGATCGCCCGGGCGCGCCCGCGGACCTTGATGCGGCGAGCCATGCCCTCGCATGCACGCGAGCGGCGGCGGGGCTGCTCCGGGCGGAACACGGCCCGGCGATGGCGGGGATGCGGGGCGTGCTGCCCGCGTCCGTCCGCTCGGGCAAGCTGGCGTCGGCGCTGGGCGAGGCACGGGAGGCCATGGCGGGGCTGGAGCGGGCCGTGGAGCCATTCGTCGCGGAGGTGGGGCCCGAGCCCGGGTTGCTGGACGACGGTGCATCGTTGGAGGGGTTGGAGGAGCGGTTGGGCCGTCTTGCGAGGCATGCGGATGCCTTGCCTGGGTGGAGCGCCGTGACGGTGGCGCGGGGCATTGCCGAGTCGCACGGGATGGGGCCGGCCGCGGAGGCCATCGTGTCGGGCGCGTTGGAGGCCTCGGAGGCCGCCGACGTGGCGGAGGCCGCCGTGTTGGCGGGGTGGGTGCGCGCGCGGTTGCGGGAGAGCCCGGCGCTGGCGGATTGCGCCGGCGACCGGATGGGGCCGTTGCGGGAGGCGTTGGCGAAGCTTGTGAGCGAGTATCGCCGGGGCGTGCCGGCGGCGTTGCCGGCGACGGTGCGCGAGCGCATCCGCGCGGCCTTCGACCCCGGGAAGGACGATCCGCGGATGCGCCATGCGATCCGGTTGCTGGACGAGATGCGGGTGCTGAGCACGATCCGGCGCCCGATCCGGCGCGTGATGCGGGACTGCGCGGCGGCGATCACGGAGCTGATGCCCATGGTGCTGGCGAGCCCATTGACGGCGGCCACGTTGTTGCCCCCCGAGTTCCCCGAGTTCGACCTCGTGGTGTTCGACGAGGCGTCGCAGGTGCCCGTCTGGGACGCGGCCTGTGCCCTGTCCCGCGGGCGCGCTGCCGTGATCGTGGGCGACTCGAGGCAACTGCCGCCCACGAACTTCTTCGAGCGACGCGATCCCGGCGCGGGGGGTGGGGAGGCCGGGGGACGCGTGCGCGTGCGGGACGCCGGCGCGGTCGGCGAGGACGAGGCATGGGATGCGTCGGTCGAGGCCTTCGAGACGCTGGACAGCCTGCTGGACGAGGCGGTGGCGTCGGGCCTGCCGCAGTCGCGGTTGCTTTGGCACTATCGGTCGCGCGACGAGCGCCTGATCGAGTTTTCCAACCGCAAGAGCTACGAGGGGCGACTCCAGACGTTCCCGGCGGCGGTCCGGAGGCACCCCCACCTCGGGGTGGAGTTCCGGTGGGTGGGCGGGGTTTATGACCGGGGCGGCACGGCCACGAACCGGGCCGAGGCGGAGGCCGTGGTGGCGGAGGTGAGGCGGCGTTTGCTCGACCGCGACGCGAGGGCGGCGAACCGGTCCCTTGGCGTGGTGACGTTCAGCGAGGCCCAGCAGTCGTTGGTGCAGGACCTGCTTGATGAGGCGGCCGGGGGCGATCCCGTGTTGAACGACGCGCTCGCGGCGGCCCATGAGACGGGGGAGGGGGTTTTCGTGAAGAACCTCGAGAACGTCCAGGGGGACGAGCGGGCGACGATGGTGTTCTCCGTGTGCTACGGCCGCGACGCGGCGGGGAAGCTTCACCATCATTTCGGGCCGCTGAGCCTCTCGGGCGGCGAGCGACGGCTCAACGTGGCGGTGACGCGGGCGCGCGAGAAGGTGGTGGTGGTGTCCAGCATCCGGTGCTCGGACATCGACCTTGCTCGCTGCACGGCGCAGGGGGCGCGGGACCTGCGGGACTATCTCGCGTACGCGGAGCACGGGACGTTGCCGGCGTTGCGGGCGGCCGGGCGCCCGTCGGCGTCGCCCGAGCCCTTGATGCTGGAGCGGCGCCTCGCCGCTGCCTTGTCCGCGCGCGGGTGGCTCGTGACGTTGCACGTGGGCACGTCCCGTGACTATCGGGTGGGGCTCGCGATTGCGCGGCCGGGGTCGCCGGACGCATGGCGGCTTGGCGTCGAGCTGGACGGGCCGTTCCATCGTGCGGCGGCGGCGGTGCTCGACCGCGACGTGGTGCGCGGCGACGTGCTTGCGGCGCTTGGCTGGGACATGATGCGGGTGTCGTGCCTCGACCTGCTCCGCGACATGGATGCCGTGGTGAAGCGAGTCGAGGCACGCCTCGCAAAACGGTGAGGACGGGTGGGCTGGCCCGGGGTATTTCGCGGCCTGCGGCCATGGTGCCGGGCAAATTCGCGGTCGCCGCGCCCCCTTGCCCCGACCCGTCTTGGGCCTTGGCACCCGGCAGGTTCCCGAACCACGGGACCACCCGACCCCGGGGAGGCCGTGGGGTTTTGGTGAGGGGCCCTCGGCACGAAGAGGCTCGGATCCGCCCAGGTCCCCGGGAGGCCGCCCGGCAAGCCATGGCCTCTCGCGTCGTCGCGTTCATGGAGGTCCATGACGGAACGCCGGCGCGGTTGTCCATGGGACACGGCGTGGGAGGCATGCGGGAGGGGAATGGATGGTTGCGGGGTTGCGGGGGCGTGGGCAGCGTCGGCGGGGCGTATGGCAGCGAAGGGCGAGGCGAAGGCTGGAAGGGTGGAGGGGTATCTTCCGATGACGCGCGAGGAGATGCGGGCGCGTGGTTGGGAGGAGTTGGACGTCTTGATCATCACGGGGGACGCGTATGTGGACCATCCGTCGTTTGGGGCGGCGGTGGTGGGGCGCGTGCTGGAGGCAGAGGGGTACCGGGTGGGGATCGTGGCGCAGCCGGACTGGACGCGGGTGGAGTCGATCCAAGGCATGGGCACGCCGCGTTTGTTCGTGGGGGTGACGGCCGGGAACCTGGACTCGATGCTGTCGAACTACACGGCGGCGCGGCACAAGAGGAAGGAGGACGTGTACAGCGCCGGCGGGGAGCCGGGGAGGCGTCCGAACCATGCCTCGATCGTGTACTCGCAGATGGCGCGCCGGGCGTTCCCCGGGGTGCCGGTGGTGCTGGGCGGGATGGAGGCGAGCATGCGCCGGGTGGCGCACTACGACTACTGGGAGGACAAGCTCCGTCCGTCGATCCTGGCGGACGCGAAGGCGGACGTGCTGGTGTACGGGATGGCGGAGCGTGCGGTTCGGGAGATTGCGTCGCGGCTGGCGGCAGGGCGTCGGGATTACTCGGGCATACCGGGGACGGCGTTGTTCCTTGGGGGCAAGGCGTCGGCGGCGGCGGACCTGGCGGGGTGCGTGGTGTTGCCGTCGT
Organism: uncultured Verrucomicrobiota bacterium; assembly: GCA_903925515.1. GTDB lineage: Bacteria > Verrucomicrobiota > Verrucomicrobiia > Limisphaerales > UBA9464 > UBA6176. The sequence continues at coordinate 1,267 of CAIYFP010000018.1, read as the reverse complement.
GGGAGGATTTGCAGGCGGACAAGACGCATTTGATGCGGCTGACGAAGGTGGTGGAGGCGCAGCAGACGCCGTACAGCGGGAAGAGGCTGGTGCAATGGCACGGGAGCCGTCTGGTGTGGATGGAACCCCCGGCGATGCCACTGGACACGCCGGAGCTGGACGCGTTGTACGAGCTGCCGTTCATGCGTGGGGCGCATCCCTCATACGCGGAGCCCGTGCCGGGGTTCGCGACGATCAAGGACTCGGTGATCGTGTCACGGGGCTGCGCCGGGGGCTGCACGTTCTGCGGGCTGGGCTTTCACCAGAGCAAGTTCCTTTCGAGCCGGAGCATTGAGTCGGTGCTGAAGGAGATCCGGCGGATCACGGAGCTGGGGACGTTCCGGGGGACCATCTCGGACCTTGGCGGGCCGACGGCGAACCTGTACGCGGCGCGGAACGGGCACACGGAAGCGTGCAAGCAGTGTCATCGGCCCAGCTGCCTGTGGCCGACGATCTGCCCACACTTCGAGATCAACGAGCAGCCGCAACTGGACTTGCTGAGGCGGACGCGAACGGAGCCCGGGGTGAAGCATGTCTTCGTGCAGTCGGGGATCCGGATGGACGTGGCGCTGCGGACGCCGGAGTACCTGAAGGAGCTGGTGCAGAACCATGTGTCGGGGCACATGAAGGTCGCGCCGGAGCACATGCACGCGGATGTGCTGCGCCGGATGCGGAAGCCGGCGGGGGACTTCCCGGCCTTCATGGAGAAGTTCTTCGAGCTGAGCGAGGAGGCCGGGAAGGAGCAGTACCTTGTGCCGTACTTCATCTCGTCGTTCCCGGGCTGCTCGGAGAAGGAGATGGGGGCGGTGGAGCAGTTCTTGCGGAAGGAGAACTGGAACTTGCAGCAGGTGCAGGACTTCATCCCGCTGCCGATGACGGGCGCGGCGGCGATGTACGTGACGGGCATGGACATCAACTCGGAGCTTCCGATCCCAGTGGTGCGGAACGCCGGCGACCGGGACCGGCAGAAGAAGATGCTGGCGCCGAACGCGAACCCGAGGCCGCTGGGGCGGAGGGCTTCCAGGGCGGGGGCGACGGGGCCCGGGGCGCCGGCTGGGGGGGGGGAGCGGGACGTGGACGTGATGGACTAGTGTCGTGTCTCACAAATCGCTGGTGTTGGGTTGCTCCAAGAATGCCCCGGGGCAAGGCGTGAGGACGGAGCCTGCCCGCAGCGGTCTGTGACGGACGAACCCCGAAGCCCCGGGGCATTCTTGGAGCAACCCGAAGG
>CAIYFP010000017.1 GCA_903925515.1 uncultured Verrucomicrobiota bacterium | reverse complement strand
GAACGCGCTAGAGATACTCAAGATTCCGCGAAAGACCTTTTATGACAAGGTAAACCGCCATCAAATTGAACTCGACGAGTTCAGAAACTGAAATGTTGTTTCGATAAAAATAGTTTTCAGAGCTCCGATCGCAATCAAGTATTTAAGAGAATTGCGATCTTAAGCGGGTGAGTGAGTGGGACCCCTGAGGGAGGGAAGTTCTGTTCACAAAGATTTTCTCAAAATACTGTCAAAATTGCTGCCATGCCGAGAGAGCCAACTGCAAAATAAGATGTCGCCTTGAAATGAGAGGCGCCCTTAAAAGACTCGGGAATCAAATCCTCAAAGATTACGAACATCATTGCGCCGGCTGCAACGGCGAGCGCCCATGGAAGGACTAGTGGACTTGCAGCGATCGCGAGCAGCCCCAGTGCAGCACCGAGTGGCTCCAGCAATCCCGTGCCGATAGCCAACACAAACGCAATGGCGCGGCTTATACCAATCGACCAAAGAGCTGTTGCGACGATGAGGCCCTCGGGAATGTTCTGCATGCCGATGGATAGTGCGGTACCCCAGCCTAATGCGTCGCCGCCGCCGAAGCCGGCGCCCACTGCAAAGCCTTCAGGCAAATTGTGTGCGGCGATGGCGACCACCATCAGCCGCACCGAGTGCGCGGGCCACGCGCCTGATTCGCGGGGCGCCGCATGAATATGAGGCAGGAGCCTGTCAAGCGCTGACATTGCGGCGTACCCCGCGACACCGGCGAGAAGAACATCTAGTGCTGCCGGGGTTGCAGTCATGCGAGCAGCGGGCACAAGCAGCGACAAGAGCGCGGCCGAGAACATTGCCCCTGCGGAAAGCGCAAGGAATCGAAACGTTCCCTGCGAGCTAGAGGCACGCCTTAGAACCAGGACACCCAACGCCCCGAGGCCGGTAGCCCCGCCTGCAAACAGCGATGCTTGTAATGCCTGCGCGGCACTCAGCTCGAACGGCAACCAGACAGCCAACAAGCCTGAGCCGAGACCCTGCACGAGCACAGCCAAGCCGAGAATGCTTATGGATGAGGCCCAAACATAGTGCATCGGCCTTGCACTCGCACAGTCTCTTATAAAAAGAACGACGTGGCTCATAGCCCTTCCCCACAAAAAGACTTGCCTGCCTGATGTAGGAGGCCGTGCGCATCCTTTTTGGGGATACGCACGGCATCCATCAGACTTACTTCAGTTCGAAGCGGTCGAGATTCATCACCTTGGTCCAAGCCGCCACGAAGTCATTCACGAACTTCCTGTGGTTATCGTCCTGGGCATAGACCTCGGCTAGGGCTCGCAGTTGGGAGTTTGATCCAAAGACCAGATCAACTCGCGTCGCGGTCCACTTTACATCGCCGGTCTTGCGATCCCGCCCCTCGTAGGCGTTATCGCCCGTGGGCTTCCAGATGGTAGACATATCGACGAGGTTGACGAAGAAGTCATTGGTCAACTGGCCGGGGCGCTGTGTAAAGACGCCCGCTTTGGATCCGCTGACATTGGCGCCGAGCACGCGTAGGCCACCGACAAGCACGGTCATCTCGGGCGCGGATAGCGTCAGCAATTGAGCCTTATCGACCAACATCTCCTCGGGTGACACGCTGTAAGCCGTTTTGCGGTAGTTGCGGAATCCGTCAGCCACTGGCTCTAGCACGGCAAATGACTCGACGTCGGTCTGCTCCTGGCTGGCATCCATACGCCCTGGCGTGAATGGCACATTGACCATCTGGCCGGCCGCCTTGGCGGCGGCTTCTATCCCGGCGTTACCGGCCAGCACGATCACGTCGGCCAGAGACACCTTCTTGCCGTCCGACGCGTTCTTATTGAACTCAGTCTGGATGCCCTCTAGCGTCTTGAGTACCTGTGCTAGTTGATACGGTTGATTGACTTCCCAGTCCCTCTGCGGCGCCAGTCGAATGCGCGCGCCGTTGGCGCCGCCGCGACGATCGGAGCTGCGGAAGGTGGCGGCTGAAGCCCAGGCGGTGGACACCAGTTCACTCACCGACAGACCTGAGGCCAGCACTTTGGCCTTTAGCGTAGCGACATCCTTAGCATCAACAAGCACGTGGTCGACCGTGGGAATCGGATCCTGCCAAATCAGGTCTTCCGTCGGCACCTCGGGGCCCAGGTACAGGGACTTCGGTCCCATGTCGCGGTGGGTGAGCTTGAACCAGGCGCGGGCATAAGCATCGGCGAACTCTTCTGGGTTAGCCAAGAAGTGACGTGCAATTTTTTCGTAGGCCGGGTCAAAGCGAAAACCCAGATCAGCCGTGGTCATCATGGGAGGATGCTTCTTAGAGGAATCGTGCGCATCCGGGATCATGTCCTCAGGCGCCACATCCTTAGCGCGCCACTGGTACGCGCCTGCTTGGCTCCTCACTAGTTCCCACTCATATTTGAAGAGCATTCGGAAGTAGCCCATATCCCAAGTGGTCGGGTTCGGCTTCCACGCGCCTTCGATACCACTTGTGGTGGTGTGCACGCCTTTGCCGGTGCCGAGACGGTTGATCCAGCCAAAGCCCATCTCCTCGATCGGGGCGCCCTCGGGCGCTGGGCCTACGAGGGCCTCATCGCCAGCGCCGTGAGCCTTACCGAATGTGTGACCGCCCGCCACGAGAGCAACGGTTTCGTAGTCGTTCATCGCCATGCGCCCGAAGGTTTCGCGGACGTCCCGTGCAGAAGCCACGGGATCGGGGTTGCCATCCGGGCCCTGAGGGTTCACGTAGATGAGGCCCATCTGCACAGCTGCCAGAGGCGCTTGCAGTTCACGGTCGCCACTGTAGCGGCTGTTG
>CAIYFP010000016.1 GCA_903925515.1 uncultured Verrucomicrobiota bacterium | reverse complement strand
CCCCGGCGTCATCAAGGCCAGCTGGTAACTCGTTCCACCATGCACGATCCTGTCTCCGACCTGCTCACCCGCATCCGAAACGCGGGGATGGCCCGGCACCCCAAGGTTTCGGTTCCGCATTCCAAGCTCAAGGAGTCTGTCGCTAACATCCTTCGGGACGAAGGTTATGTATCCGACGTGACCGTGGATGGAACCAAGCAGCGCAACATTGTCATTTCCTTGAAGTACAATGGGCGTCAACCCGTCATTGCGGGTCTCCGACAGATCAGCACCCCCGGGCTCCGGCGTTACGTGCGAAGCGCCGAGATTCCGAGGGTTCTCGGGGGCATGGGCGTCGCGATTGTCTCCACGCCGAAGGGGGTGATGACGGGCAGCGCGGCGCGCAAGTCGAACCTGGGCGGGGAGCTTGTTTGCTACGTTTGGTAACCCTGCGCGAGGAATTCTATGTCACGAATCGGAAAGCAACCCGTATCAATTCCCGCCAAGGTCAAGCTGGCCGTGGCGGGGTGCAAGGTAACGGCCGAGGGTCCCAAGGGGCGGCTTGAACTTTCCCTTCCGAGGCTGACCTCGGCGAGGGTCGAAGGAGCCCAGTTGTTAGTCTCCCGCGAGGGCGATGCAGCGGAGGCGAAGGCCATGCACGGCCTTGCTCGGGCGTTGGTCAACAACATGGTGCGCGGCGTAAGCGAGGGTTATCAGAAGAAACTGGAAATCCAAGGGGTCGGTTTCAAGGCCTCTGTCCAAGGGACTACCATCAACATGGCATTGGGCTACAGCCATCCGATCCTCTACCCTGTGCCGGCCGGCATCAAGGTGACGGTTGACGACAACACCAAGATCACCATCGACGGTGCCGACAAGGAGCTTGTGGGCCGGGTGGCGGCTGAACTACGAAGCTTTTACCCGCCGGAGCCCTACAAGGGCAAGGGCGTTCGGTACGCGGGCGAGCATGTCGTCCGCAAGGAAGGCAAGACGGTCCAATAGGATTAATCACCGGTTCAACTCGGAACATGAGACCCGAAAAAAAGCAATCCTTGGCGCTGCGACGTCGATGGCGTGTCCGCAAGAAGGTGTCCGGCACTTCGAACATGCCCCGCATGTCCGTGAAGTTCACCGGCATGCACATCTACGTTCAATTTGTTGATGATCTTGCGGGGCGTACGCTGGCTGCGGTCGGCACGCGGGACAAGGGGGCTGCCGGGACGATGCGTGGTGCGAATGTGGCCAATGCCATGGTGACTGGCAGGCGCGCGGCCGAGGCTGCAAGGTCAAGGGGGATCGAGACGGTTGTATTTGATCGCGGGTCCGCCCGTTACCATGGCAAGGTCAAGGCGCTGGCCGATGCGGCGCGCGAGGGTGGTCTCAAATTCTGATGGGAGGTTCAAAGTGGCTGACGTAATCCAGAACATCGAGGCTCCTGCTCCGCAGCAGGCCGTTCCCGCGCCCGCTTCGGGCGGGCAACCAGCACCCAGTGGCCGGGGCGACAGGGGTGATCGCCGCCATCGTCGGCGTTCCGGCGACCATGACGGTGATCGTCGTGACGACGGCCTTGTCGAAAAGGTGATTTTTATCAATCGCTCTGCGAAGGTCGTGAAGGGTGGCAGGCGGTTTAGCTTTAGTGCCTTGGTCGTGTCGGGTGACAAGCAGGGCCGGGTGGGCATCGGATTGGGCAAGGGCGGGGAGGTGACGGACGCCATCCGCAAGGGTGGTGAGAACGCGAAGTCCTCGTTGCTGCCAGTGAGCATGGCGGCAAACACGATACCTCACGAAGTTTATTCGGAGTTTGGCGGGGCCAAGGTTCTGTTGCGGCCCGCAAGCCCGGGAACAGGCCTCATCTGTGGGAAGACCGTTCGTGCGGTCGTCGAGTCGGCCGGCATCCGCGACGTGCTTTCCAAATCCTTGGGCTCCAAGAATGCCGCGAACGTGGCCAAGGCTACCTTGCAAGCGCTGCGTCGTTTGCGCACGCGGGAACAAATCCTTCGGGGACGCGGCCTCGAACACCGAATCCAAAAGCCCTCTTAAATCCATGCGACTTCATGATCTAAAGCCAAGACCTGGCGCAAAGCATCGGCGGAAGCGGCTGGGATCCGGTGAATCCAGTGGGCACGGCAAGACATCCGGGCGTGGAGGGAAGGGCCAGAGCGCGCGGTCTGGCAGCTCGATTCGAATCGGGTTCGAGGGTGGCCAAATGCCCTTGATCCGGCGAATCCCCAAGCGCGGCTTCAACAACGCAGCCTTTGCCACCCGATACCTGCCGGTGAACCTGTCGGACCTGAACCTGTTTGAAGATGGATCGGTGGTGGACGCCGGAATCCTCCGCAAGGCGGGCCTCGCCAAGGGTGCTCCGGCAAGGGTCAAGATCCTCGCTCACGGCGAGCTCAAGCGGCGACTTACGGTCCGTGCATCGGCATTTAGCGCCGCCGCGAGGGGAGCGATTGAAAGGCTGGGTGGCACGGCCGAGGTGGCGTGAAACCACGGGGATAGCAAGAGCATGCTTAGCCAGATCTTCCAGACCTTCGCAAATTGCCTACGCATCCCGGAACTGCGTTCCCGGCTGATCTTCACGGGCTTGGTCCTGGTTGTGGCAAGGCTCATTGCGCTTACGCCGATACCCGGCCTCGACGGTGCGGCGTTGAACGCTCATTTCGAGCGGACCGCCGGGCAGGGCGGCGTGGTGAGCTTCTACTCGCTTTTCACGGGCGGCGCCTTGGAAAAGTGCGCGGTCGGCTCGCTGGGTATTTTTCCCTACATTTCCGCCACGATCGTCATCCAGCTGCTGACGGCGGTGTTGCCGGGCTTGGCGAAGCTGGCCCGGGAGGAGGGTGGGAGGGCCAAGATTATCGCGTACGGGCGGTATCTGACGGTACTTCTGTGCCTCGGCCAAGGCTTGGTCATGGCGATTGGTTGGGAAAACCCTCGCGAGGCGTTCAACTACGACGGGTCGGTGGTGCTGATTGACAACCGGTTCATTTACCTCGCCCAGACCGTGATCATTCTCACGACCGGCACGCTTCTCTTGATGTGGCTCGGGGAGCAGGTCTCCGAGCGAGGGATTGGCAACGGGGTTTCATTGGTAATCACGATCAATATCTTGGCGAGGTTGCCGTTGGCTGTAACGTCGCTTTGGACGGGCTTCTTCCCTCCTGATGGCGCGGCGGCGAAGTTCCGATGGCCCCACGCCATTCTTCTTGTGCTGCTTTTGGCGGCGGTTGTTGTCGGCGTGATCCTTGTGACACAGTCCCAGCGAAAAATTCCGGTTCAACACGCCCAGCGCGCCGTGGGCCGAAAGGTGTTCGCCGGCCAGACCTCTTATCTTCCGCTCAAGGTGAACTATGCAGGCGTCATGCCGGTTATTTTTGCGCAAGCCATCCTCATGTTTCCAGGGATCATATTTGACAAGCTTGGCAGCTCCGCGCAGATCGCGTTTTTCAGCGAGCTTGGGCGTTTGATGAAGCCTGACAGCTGGTTTTACCTGTTTGCCGAGGCGGCCATGATTATTTTCTTCAGCTACTTTTGGGTGGCCACCCAGTTCAACGAGCTCCAGATATCCGACGACTTGAAGAAGAGCGGCGGCTACATCCCGGGGGTGCGTCCGGGTGTCGCAACCAGCGATTTCCTGCATAGGTCCATGTCGCGTCTCACGTTGGCTGGTGCAGTGTTTCTTGCAGTACTCGCGGCGATCCCGGCGCTGATGAACATGTTCCTCAAGATTGATTTCAACGTGGCAACCTT
>CAIYFP010000015.1 GCA_903925515.1 uncultured Verrucomicrobiota bacterium | reverse complement strand
GGTGATTTGGCGCGCCTCGTTCAGGGTCACGTTGAGCAGGAAGCTGGGTCCCACGCGCAGCGCGATGTCCCGAAGCTCTTCCCACAATGGGTTGCCCTCGCAAATGCCAAACGTCGCGCGCGGGTCCGAGAGGTTCGCCGAGCCGTGATTGCTCATCACCGTCTCGACATGCGCGACCCCCGGCATGATTCCCTTGGGCCCACCGCTGAACCCGGCGAAGAAATGCGGCTCGATGAAGCCCGTCACGATGCGGACATCCGCCTCGACGCAATGCCGGTTGATCCACGCGGGCACGCCCGTGCGCGTGGTGCCCAGCGCCACGCAGGCGTCGTGGTTCTCCGGCTCGTGGTTCAGCACCCTGTACCGCGCCACCACCTCCGGCGTCAGCATCTTCTCCAGCTCCGCCCGGGTGTTGGGCCGATGCGTCCCGAGCTGGTTCAACAACGTGACCTGCCCGGGCTCCACGCCCCTCGACTCCAAGTAGGACAACAGCCACGGCAACAGCCGGTGGTTGGGCGTCGCGCGCGTGATGTCCGTGAAGAGGATCACGATCCGGGCGCCCGGCTTGAGCCACGCCGACAGGGGCGCGCAACCCGTCGGCGATTCCAACGCCGACACCACCGCCGCCCGTTCGTCCGCCAGACCCGGGCGATGTGACGGCTGGATCACCGTGGTCTGGCCTTCGGGCAAATCGACCTCCAGCAACCCCTCTCCGTATGCGAGTCCCACCTTCATGCGCGGGGGGCAAGGTACCCATCGGCCACCCGCGAGCGCGAGACTGGATTCAGCCCCGATCGCGCAGAACCGCCGGGCTTGCCTCGGGGCATGACGTCCGTAGTCTGGCCCCACGATGACGACGCAGCTCCCGCAATACCTGCCTGTCCTCATGGTCCTCCTGGTCGCCGTTGGGTTCGCCGGCGGGACCCTGGCCTTCTCCGTCGTGGCCGGGAAGACCGGCCGCCGCACCAAGGTCAAGGACTCCGCCTACGAGTGCGGGATGCTCCCGGAGGGCCAGGGCTCGGCGCGCTTGTCCGTGAAGTTCTACCTCGTCGCCCTGTTGTTCGTGCTCTTCGACATCGAGGTGGTGTTCATGTACCCGTGGGCCGTCACGTACCGCGAGATGCTCAAGACCGACGCGGCGGTCGTCCTCGGCGGCATGCTTTCCTTCCTGGGCATCCTGTTCGTCGGCTACCTCTACGCCCTCAAGAAGAACGCCTTCGACTGGAAGCGTTGACCCGGGGCGTGCGGCACGTCGCGGGCTTCTGACTCGGGCGATCCTGAATCCCGGTTGCGGCGCAAACACCGCGCCTTCCTCACATGCCTGTTCACATCAAGTTTGGTACCAGCGGCTGGCGCGGGTTGATCGCCCGCGACTTCACCTTCGAGAACGTCCGCCTCGCGGCCCATGGTGTCGCCCAGTGGTGGCGGGCCCAGCTCGACCAACCCGGCACGCCCATCCACGGGCGCAAACCCGTCGTCATCCTCGGGCACGACACGCGCTTCCTCGGGCGAGAGTTCGCGCTGGCCGTGGCCGAGGTGTTGCAAGCCTCCGGGCTCCAGCCGCTGCTGTGCGAGCGCGACACCCCGACGCCCGTCATCGCCCACACCATCCGAAAACGCCGGGCCATTGGCGGCGTCAACATGACGGCCAGCCACAACCCGGCCGAGTACCAAGGCTTCAAGTTCTCCGTCCACAATGGGGCCGGTGCACCACCAGAAGTCACCCGCGAGGTGGAGTCCAACATCCGG
>CAIYFP010000014.1 GCA_903925515.1 uncultured Verrucomicrobiota bacterium | reverse complement strand
GGACGGGGCTCGGGGAGCGAGGGGCGGGACTCGGGAGGCGAGGGGCGGGACTCGGGAGGCGAGGGGCGGGACTCGGGAGGCGAGGGGCGGGACTCGGGAGGCGAGGAGCGGGATTCGGGGAGCGAGGGACGGGACGCGGTTGCCCTCCTCTCGAACCCCGCTCCCCGCTCCCCGCTCCCCCATACCCGTTCCCCGCTCCCCTTGCTTTCCGGCGCGCCCTCCACCACCGATTCACGCCATGAAAATCCTGAGCTACCGGGAGTTGCAGGTCTGGCAAGTGAGCATGGACATGGCTGCGGAGTGCTATCGGGTGACCATGACCTTTCCCAAGTCCGAACTCTTCGGCCTGACCAGCCAGATCCGGAGGGCGGCCGGCTCCATCCCGGCGAACATAGCCGAAGGCCATGGTCGCAACTCGACCAAGGAATTCCTCCATCACCTGAGCATCGCCCGGGGCTCCCTTCACGAGATCGAGACCCATCTTCTCCTTGCCCAACGAGTGGGACCCCTCACGGAACACCCATCCAACCCACTCCTCGAAACCTCCACCCGCATCAGTCAAATGCTCTCCCGCCTCCGCCAATCCCTGGAACGCCGCCTCCCCTAACCTCACCCCCATCCCCCCAGTCTCCGCCCCCCGCACCCCCCTCCCTCCAGTCTGCGCCCCCCGCTCCCCGCTCCCCGCACCCCGCTCCCCCCCCCCTCCTCGTCCTCCCCGACGGCTCCCTCTCCCTCGCCTCCCCCTCCGAGCGCCTCCTCCCCGCCGACCCCGCCGAACGCCTCGCCATCGCCCGGCGCTACGTCGCCGACCGCTGCCTCTACGGCGTGGACATCAACCCGATGGCCGTGGAGATGGCCAAGCTCTCCCTCTGGCTCATAACCCTGCAACGCGACCGCCCCTTCACCTTCCTCGACCACGCCCTCAAGTGCGGCGATTCCCTGCTCGGCGTCACCTCCGTCCAGCAGATCGTCAACTTCAGCCTCCGCCCCGGCGACCGGCAGGTCACCTTCGCCACGGCCGACCTCGCAAGGAACGTGGACGAAGCCTCCGCCAAACGCCGCGCCCTCGAAGACCTGCCCTCCCACTCCAACCAGGACATCGTCACCAAGAACCGCCTGCACGCCGAAGCCGAGGCCGCCACCGCCAAGGTGAAGGCCCTCGCCGACTGTCTCATCGCCTTCGAGCTGCGCGGCCTCGATGGCGACGCCTACGAAGACCAACGCACCGCCGAGGCGGAGACCGTGCAACGCCTGATTAAGCTAGACGGGGAGCGGGAGGCGGGAGGCGAGAGGCGGGAAAACCTGCCCCCCCCGGCCCCCGCTCCCCGCTCCCCGCTCCTCGCTCACGCGCATGAGCGCCTGCGCGGACGCCGCCCGTTCCACTGGCCGGTGGAATTTCCTGAGGTGTTCGCTCGCGGTGGATTCGATGCGTTCGTTGGAAATCCGCCGTTCATCGGTGGTCACGACATATCTGGATTGTTCGGACACGATTATCGAGCGTGGTTAGCTAATCATCTCTACGGGAAAAAAGCGGGGTTAGCGGACATCTGCGCATTCTTTGCGGTTCGATGTCATAGGTTAACCCGACCTGGTGCTACGGTTGGTTTGGTTGCAACGAACTCCACTACCGAAGGCGACAGCAAAAAGGTCGGCCTTGACCAAATTGTTGCAGAAGGTTCAAACATTGTCGTTGCGTGGCCAGACATGCCATGGCCAGGAAATGCTGCGGTAGTGGTTAGCCCATTTGTTATGTTCCGTGGAAAATGGGGTGGCCCAACCTTTTCAACCACGCTTACTCTCACTCCGCAGCTAGAGCCGCACTCGTTAGCTGGCAACCAAAACGTTTGTTTCGTCGGGTGTTACGTGCTTGGGGATTATTTTGAAATAACAGAAGACACTGCGAAACATTTCTTGGCCGCAAATCCAGAGACATCCAAAGTCATACTTCCTTACATCAACGGAGTCGAACTCAACGCATTTCCAGATTTGCGACCACGACGTTGGATTATTTGCTTTTGGGATTGGGCTGAGGAGAAAGCGCAACGCTACAATTCGGTCTTTGGGTATTTAAATAAATCTCGCGCGTCTGGCGAGGAAAGCCAAAACAGCGAGGAGCAAAGGAATTGGTGGCTATTTGCACGAAGCCGACCAGCCTTGTATCACGCTATCGGGCTCGGAAATCGCTTCGCTGAACATCCAACGGGATGGCAACATAACCAAAACTGGCCAACGAAGGCTATTGTAAAGGCCAAGACCTCTGAGACGTGGGCATTTGCGTTGCTTCCTTCAGCGACAATCTTCGACCAAGCGATCACGGTCTTTGCCAACGATGACCACGGCTTGTTTGCTGTTCTTCAAAGCACGATTCACGAAACTTGGGCTCGAGGTTCAGGCGCAGGCAGTAAAATGAAGACAGACCTGCGTTACTCACCCACGAATTTTGAAGCGTTTCCAATGCCGGCGGCGGATAATAGACTGAGTGAAATTGGGGTGGTTTACGAAAGATTGCGCTCTGAGATAATGTTTAAAAACGACGAAGGTTTGACCGACACCTACAACCGCTTCCACGACCGAAGCGAGGCGTCGGCGGACATCGAGCGGTTGCGGGCATTGCACGTGGAGATGGATCAAGCGGTGGCATTGGCATACGGATGGCCCATCGTGGTCAACGGACAAGTCGTCCATCCCCCTTCGCCCGCATCCCCCTCCCCCCTCCCCGCGCCCCCTCTCCCTCCCCTCGACCTTGGCCACGGCTTCCACGCCACCAAGCAAGGCGAGCGCTTCACCCTCAGCGAGCCCGCCCGCCGCACCGTCCTCGACCGCCTCCTCGCCCTCAACCACCAGCGCTACGAAGAAGAAGTTAAAGCCGGTCTTCATGACAAGGGCGCGAAGAAACCGAAGAAAGCCAAACCCGCCACTGATCAGAGATCCGCCACCGGTGGAGTTCAGTTCGGACTGGGACTGGCTTTGCCCGCCAATGCCGAGCGCACCTTGCCTACGGAATTTCGCTTACCAGCCTCGGAGGGAGCGCACTACACCGTCAGTCTCGTCTTCGCCCTGCTTTCAGAGGCGGGCGGCAGTCTTCCATTGCCGCGCCTGCGTGATGCGTTCGTGCTCGCGACCAGTCCCAAACTCATGCAGCGCCTCGCGCCCGGCGATGACGCGGCGCGCGTAAGGGCGTGGGCGCAGCGTTGGTGCGAGGCTGCAAAGCCCGTAATGTTCCTCGACAGCTTGAAGGCGATTGGGGCGCGGCATCTTGCCGTCAGCCCCGGCGCACAGGGACGCATCTTTCAACTGCTTGATGGCCCGCGACCTCCCGCAACTGAGGACGTAGGCTACGACGCATGGATTGCGCTGCGCGTTTCGGCGACGCTGCCGCCATCGGCCATCCTGATTCCCGAAGTACCCACAATGACAAGGCAAGCGGAGGAGCTTGTGCTGGCATGATTTCCCATGGCTAAAGCGATCGATCCCGAACTTCCTGGCTTGGTGGTCCAGCCAAACAATGGGCCGGTTTCACTGAAGCCGATTGAGGGCCGTGAGCAACCGGCTGTCTGGGTGTCGAAGTTGGCGGTCTTCAAAGAGTGGCCACCCAGCCAGGAGACGCTGCTCCGGCAGATCGAGCTGCGCCGAGGCCTGAACATCCTCTGGGCTCGGCCGAGCGGTGGGACCGGTAACGCCGCCCGCCTCGCCGGTCATGGCGCAGGCAAAACGACCTTTTGCCGACTGATTCGCTTCGTGCTTGGGGAGAAAACGCCGGGGACTGAGCAGTTCCGCGAGGGGTTCCGGTCAAAGTTCAGCAACGGCTGGGTCCTCGCGGAAGTCTTCTTGAACGGCAAGCGGTGGCTCGTCGGTCGCCCGCTCAGTGACACGGGGTATCATCCGTTCGCCCGCAAAGACGGTGCACTAATGGATGAATTCCCAAAGTCGCCATCCCGTGTTGGCTTCGCGGACTACGAAGACGCGTTGGATGCGGCGGTCTTTGGTGAAATGAGGCTGCGGACCCTCGCCGACAAAGGTGACACGCTGGACTGGCTCCGACTGATCACCTGGCTGGCTCGTGACCAAGAGGCGCATTTCAGCGGCTTACTGGAATGGCGGCACAAAGAGAGTGACTCCAAGAGCCCCGAGATGTCGCATGATGACAGGGGCAACCTGGTGCGGCTTGTTCTCGGGTTGGTTGAGAAGGAGGAGCAGCGACTGCTGACGGAGTTCGCCTCCAAATCGCAAGGGCACGAACAGAAGTCGCGTGACCGCGGGAAAATGGAATTCGCGGTAGAACGTGAGCGATTGAAGCTGGAAGCGGCCCTGGCAGTTCCGGTAGCCCAGCCCGACGATCCGCTTCTGCGACAGGAGGTGGACCGTCAGGTGACGGAGCTTCGGGCGAAGACGGACCCAAAGAGAATTGCGGCCCGTCATGAGTCGGAACTCAGCGCGGCACTTTCCGTGATCGGCACACGCCAAGCGGAGTCGAATCTCACGCAGGATCTGGTTGACGAGTGGGAGGAGGCGTTCGAGTTGGAGAAGTCCCGGTTGGCCGGAACGCCGCCGCCCGCCCCAAAGCCACAGCCAAAAGATTCCTCTCGGTTATTTCTACGAAATATCGGGCCATTTCCTGGCTACTGCTCGCATGAATTGAACCGTGCATGGCGGGAGAAGTGTCCCATCGCTGATGAGCGTCCGAAGGATGACGACGAAGTTACCCAAGCCGTAAACGCCACTCAGCAGGAGGCCCACCCGGCAGTTTCCAAGCTGGCAATCTTGGAACGAGAACTGGAAAGGCGACGGAAACTTGCTGCCCCTCGAAAGGTTGCTCTGGAAAAGGCTCAAGCTGAGCTGACAGCAATTCGGGAGAAGCATCGGCAGGAATTGGAACAGGCCGAAGCGCCGTGGGAGGAATCCAAACGGATTGCGGGGCTATTGGACGCCTACAAGACCGCCTGCCGTGATTTGGACGATTGGGACGAAGAGCTAAATCGGCTCAGGGCCGACAAGGAATCTCTGAGCAGACAACTTGATGCGCTCACCGAACAACACCAGAAGCTGGTCAACCACTTCGGCGAGCTGTTCAACTACGTCGTGCAGCAGATGCTCGGTGATGTCGTTACCGGAAGCGTGCGGTTCTCCGGCAAGAGCATCGTTCCCGAGCTGGAATACCACGGACCGAGGGACAGCGCGGCATTGAAGGTGGTTCGCTGGCTTGCATTCGACCTCGCCGCCCTCGCACTAGGAATCACCGATTCCGCGGCGCACCATCCACGCTTCCTGATGCATGACAGCCCTCGGGAAGCAGATTTAGCCGCTGCAATCTACGTTACCCTGTTCAATGCAGCGCACGCGCTTGAGGGCGGCGAACCCGAATCGGCTCCGTTTCAATACATCGTCACCACCACCGAACCGCCGCCTGAGCAGCTCAACCGCCCCCCGTGGGTTCTAAACCCTGTGTTGGACGCCTCGGTGGAGGAAGGACGACTGCTCAGCGTAGATTTGTAAGAAACCCACGCTCACGATGACTGAAGAAACAACAATTAGGGCATGGTATGTCAGTGCAACTCGTTTGCCTGAGATAATGGACACGTCCACACTCCCACATCAGATGGGGGCTGCGTTGGCCAGATCATCGGACGGAATCAAGGGATTTGATGGGGGCTTGCTCGCCAATGAACTCGGCCAACACATCATTCGTCTCGTGAGAACGAATCGCATTCCGTCATTTCATACTCTGGCTATCCGGAACCAGCTAAAGCCAGGCCTTAGGTTTTTCTACCAAGGGCACTTTTATGGAAAAGGATTCGGGGCGGCTAGTTCGTCTAGCCTAGTTTCGTTATCTGAAAATGTGGATGCATTCATTCCAAATACGCGGCTTGTATTCGAGTTCTCGAAATCCGGACTCACTACTGAAACGGCGAGATCGATCTTGGGCGGATCTATCAACACGTTTGTATTCGGATCAATTGTATCAATAGATGCGACCACGATACGTGCTGTTCCATACATAGTAGGCGACTTAATGGAACGAATGGAAACAACCGATCTATTCCCGTTGAAGGACATGCTTGAGCTGCGTTTAGGGCAGATTGATCAGTTCTCGAATGTTGACTTTGCATGGAATCCATCGAAAGCGGAATTCAACAAGATGGAATCAATATCTGAAGACTCTGTTAAGGAATTGTTTTGTAAACTGTTTTCGGAAGTTGATAAGCCCAAGGATTGGGGCGGTGAGGAATCTGACCTTTTCACCGGAAACATTTCCTTGTCCGGAGTCAGGCATACTGCGGCCCTTTTGCTCAAGGGGCCTTCCAGGTTTCATGAAATGAAGCCTACCGATTGCGGCAAGAACGGGGATCAGATTTATCGGCTATTCAACATTCCGGCAGATATCTACATCATTCAGCATTGCCATAAAGTATCACCCGCGGTTAGGAAAACCGTCGAAGCGTTCACCTTGACCCAGCACTCTCGCAGAAGTCGTTTTGCCATTATTGACGGTTACAATACCTGCAGAATACTAAGGGCCAATGGCCTTTTCGTGTGACGCACTAGCGTTGATGAGGCTCTAAAAGCGCCAAAACACCGAATGAACCCAATCGAACAGCAGATTCCCGAAAGACTATGTCACGCTGGCTGCCATTAGGCACTCCGGCAAACCACAAACTTGCGAGCGTGTTGGTGGTCCGCAGCTCGCAGGCTTGATTTGGTGCATCCGCGAGCGCCATGCCTGTTGCCGAATCCGGAGGGATGGAGTCCTTCAGCGCCTTGATTCTATTTAGGCCAGTCCGTTCCAGGAGCGGGGATATTTCCCACCAGGGAGGTGATCCATTGCGAAACATGACGATGGCACATTCCCGCCCGCTAGCGTTGGCGTAGCGGAGGGCGGCGCTCTGCTTCGAAACCCCAAACGTGCTCCCCAACTCGAGAATTCCTTTAAGACCTGCGGGCACGGATTTCAGCGCCTCCCGAAACTCCGACTTCGGCATCAACAGGGCTGCGGCAAAGGCATTGGCCTCGTGTTCGATTGGGTCATCACCAGGTCGATCTGGAAAGGAGGGCTTTGGTGGTTGCCCCGCCCGCAGAGCGTTCCTGTGCTCGTCGATGAAGTAGTGCCCCAGCTCGTGCGCCAGCGTGAACCGCACGCGCGGGTGATGCGAATGCTTGCCGTCGGCGGTGTTGCAGTAGATGTGGAAGCGTCCCGAACGGTGTTCGAGAATCCCGTCGAAGTCCGTCCCGAAGTCGTCGTAGCTGGGGCCGAGCTTCAGCTGGCTGGCAATGGCGTGAACCGAGGTCGGCCGGTCGCCACAGAACTCGCCCCAAACGTCGCAGGCAAGGTCATCCAGGAACTCGACCCGGTCCGCAGGCAGATCACTTCTGGCCATCCTCCGGTCTCCGGTTCTGCGCTTCGTAGTCCGAGCGACGCTTGTCCATCTTGCGACGAGTCTCTTCGCTGAGTGCGCCGCCATTGCGCGCAGCCATGGCGAGGTTCTCGTCTTTGGCTGGTGCCGGCTTGGGGTTGGGAAAGGCAACGACTTTGGCGTCACTGGTCGCCGCTCTAAGTTTGGCGGCGAACGCCCGGGGATCGGGCGTTGGGACACCGGTCAAATCCAGAGTGGCTTCCAGCTCGGCAATATCTTCGATGGTCTCGGGAAGCAGGATTCCCTCGTCGCGCAGGGCGACACGGAGCGCGGCTTCAACCTCCGCCGCAGTGAGGGCGCGCGAGGCGTCACCGCTTTGGTGGGTATTCATGATGTGTTGATGTTTTGGTTTCTTCTTCGGAAATGAAAAGCCGGAGTTTTTCGAGAACTCGGAAGCGACGGACTCGCAAGCTGTTCTCGGTCAGGCCAAACTCCTCGCATAGTGACCGGCAGATGTGGCGCGGCAACACGGTCTGCGCAGCGGTGGGCGACCATGATTCGGCAGTCGCGATCAGGATGGCTTTGTCCACGCCGTCCAGTTCATCGAGGAATCGCAGCACCAAGTTTCGTCGCTCAGGTGAGACTCGCCCGGCGTCAGGTATTCCTTCCTGGTCTGGTGCCTCATTTAGCAACTGCCCCGCATCCTCGCTGTCGTCCCGGACAAGTTGTTCCCGTTGCTCCCCCTTACGACAGTCCAAGTAGGCATTTCGCAGTATTCTGAACAACCATGCCATGACGTGGCGGCGTCTTCCGTCTGCGTCAAGGCCGGCCCGTGAACGATACGAATGGGCAGAGCGGAATGCCCGAAGGAACGCTTCGTCCACGAGGTCCGTGGCATCTTGCCCGTAAGTCTCCGCCCTGTTTTTCAGACACCAACCGACCATCCGATGGGCGTGGCGGCGATAGAGTTCCTCACAGGCGCGCTGGGCTTGGTCAAAGTCCACGTCCTGCAACGCCATGTAGGTCACGAGCCCGTCTTCGGGCTCGGCCTCCAAGTCCGGCTGTCGATTGGCCAGCAACCGGATGTCGCCCGGGCCACTCGACAGATCCTCAGGGTCTGCGTCTGCGTCCATCACCTACTTAACGATTGGGCATTACAGGCCTCCTTGGCCAGCCGGATGTAATGCCCGGTCGTTGGTAGGGTGTCGGGCAAGTGCCCAGACAATCGAAAGGAAAATGAACATGGATACCAAGAATGATCAGACTCCCGATGTGGAGATCGAAGAAGCAGACCTCGAACAACTTGCGAAGGCCGATAAGCCGGTTCCCAAGGCCCGGCGTTACCGGATTCGGGTCGATGACCTCCACTACACGACCGAGCAACCCCGGATGACCGGACGAGAGATCCTCGTTCTCGCGGGCAAGAACCCGCCGGAGTCGTTCATCCTGACCCAGAAACTGCGCGGCGGCCGGTTGGTAACCATCGGTCTCGATGACGACGTGGATTTCACCACGCCCGGCATCGAACGCTTCACCACGTTGCCTCGTGAGGTTCAGGAGGGATGAGCATGCGAAGACTCTTCCATTTGCCCGTAGAAGACGTGGAAGGGCTTGTAGCCCTCGGTGTGGACTGGGAAACGATTGTCGAGCCGAGCGGCCACTGGCTGGTGCTCCACGGATTCCAGTTCCCCCAGGGCTACAACGTCCCCTCCGGCTCCATCGCGGTGCAGATTCACTCCGGCTACCCAACCGCGCCCCTGGATATGGCGTTCTTCCACCCGCATTTGTCGCGAGTGGATGGCGGTCCGCTCCGCCAAACGGAGGCGCGTCAGACCTTGGATGGCAAAGAATGGCAACGGTGGTCACGCCACTACCCTTGGCGGCCGGGCGTGGACAATCTGGTTACGCACATTCACCAGATCCGCCATTGGCTCGATCATGGACTCGGGAGGGCAGGATGAAGCCACCGATTTCCCTGCGCTTTACCGAGGGCCAAGAGGAGCAATTTCGGGGACATCTGTTCCCGGGTGACGGACTGGAGACGGTGGCCTTGGCGTTGTGCGGCCAATTCAGGATGACTGGCGGAACGGGCTACTGTCTGCATGAAGTAGTTCCTGTCCCAATCGAGAGATGCTCGGTTAGGCGTCCGGATGCGGTGACCTGGCCGGTAGAGCTCGTCGTTCCCCTGCTTGAAAAGGCGGCTGCCCGCGGCCTCGTTCTCTTGAAGGTTCACAGTCATCCGCCCAGCTACGACGACTTTTCCCCCCAAGACGACGAGACCGACCGGGCGCTGGCAGATTCGTTCCGTCATCTGATTGACGGCGAAACAACTCACCTGAGCGCAATTCTCCCATATTCGGGAGAACTACGCGTCCGTGCGGTGGGACGGGACGGCGAGTTTCGTCCAGTAGGCCGGCTCGTTCGCGTCGGAGACCGGATCGGGGCCAACATCCTGACGGAAGCGCGCGCGCCAGATGCGGCTCAAGCCAGCGCCGTTCAGGCGTTCGGAGAGGGAACCTACCAGGCACTCCGAAGCCTCCGAGTGGGCGTTGTTGGCTGCTCCGGGACCGGCAGTTGGGTTGCGGAAATGCTGGGGCGACTGGGCGTCGGGAGTCTGGTGCTGGTGGACCCTGAAGTGATCGAGCGTCGGAACCTCAACCGGATCGTGAATTCGACCGCGGACGATGTGGCCAATCACCGACCGAAGGTTGAATTGCTCCGGGAGGCGGTGATGGCCATGGACCAAGGAACCAAGGTCGAGGTGTTTTCACAGGACTTGCTCAGCGCGGAAGTAGTTCAAACGCTGGCGAGCTGCGATGTGCTCTTCGGCTGCGTTGATTCGGCGGACGGTCGGGACCTGCTCAATCGAATCGCAACGTTCTACCTCGTGCCCCTGATTGATCTCGGAGTCCGGATTGACGCCGGAACTGGAGGGAAGGCAGAGCAGATCTGCGGTGCGGTCCATTTCCTCGTTCCCGGCGGCTCGTCGCTCCTGAGCCGCGGAGTGATCACCGCCAAACAAGTGGAGTCGGACGGAATGCGGCGCCATCACCCCAAGCAGCATGCCAAGCTTCTGCGTGAGGGCTACGTGAAAGGCACGGCGGTCAGTCGTCCGGCCGTGGTCAGTCTCAACGGCTTCATCGCTGCCCACGCCGTCAATGAGCTGCTGGCGAGGATTCATGGGTTCCGGAGGGACGACCTGGCCGAATTTCGTTACCAACTCTTCGACCTCCGCGAAGGCTCTTGGCAACGAATCCCGGAAGGCCCCCCATGCCAGGCACTTGGCCGCTTCGTTGGCCGCGGCGACGCGCGGCCGTTGCTCAACAACCCCTCCCTTTCATGACTCCGCGGTTTCGCCGCTGGCTGGCCGATGGGTTGCGATTAAATCGCAGGCGGCCCCCTGAGTTTTCGATCAGGCGTGTAGCCGCGTGGCCTGAGGAGCCTTTACCCCAGGTGCTCTACCGGTTGGGTGATGCGGAATGCGAGTGGGCCGCCGGCATGCAATGTCCTTGTGGCTGCGGCGCCTTCATCCAGTTGAGCCTCGTCGAAGACTCCTCACCCTCGTGGCGCATTGAGCAAATGCGGTCAGGCGAGTTCACGCTCATGCCTTCCGTCTGGCGGACGGTGGGCTGCCGCAGCCACTTCATCATCTACCGTAGCCGGATTTTTTGGTGCCCCCCCGGGGATGCGGAGGGTCCGGGATAGAACGAAGCCGGGAGCCTCAATCCATGACGGGCGAGGCTCGCCAAGCGTGTTCGCAAGCCGTACAACGCGTCGGGCAATTGGCCCCTGAGACATGACGGATAGCCCAACAGCGACTTGCGTCCCGCCCACTTCCTTCGGGTTGCGGGACCGCCTGCTTGACCTCGTCTTTCGCGACTTGCACGGCCCCGCCGGGGGAGACCATGAGGAACTGAGCAAGGACGAGCGCACGGTTCGCGAGCGTTATCTCGTCGGGGCGGTGGCTCCTAAGGGGCGGCTGCTCCAACCCGAATCCCATGATGGAGTCGCGATCGCTGGCAAGGACTCGGAGGACGGGGAGGCGGACGACGCGGCCCCCAGCCAGAACACCTTCTTCCCCAATGCCATTGGCTTCAGCTTCAACGTGAGCGAGGCGGCCTCGGGCCTCGTTTTTGAGGCGACTTGGGGCAAGTACTCCAAGGAGGAGAGCGGCACCCAGATCGGCAAGGGCGGGAATCCAGCGAAAGCCTGGCAGCGACAGCCCAAGGGCGGCCTGACCCTTCCCGTGCCCCTTCGGCGAGGTGTCTTTGGCCCGTTGGTCCCGGATGCGACCGAGCCCGAGGTGGCCATTCAGGGGCGCATGCGGCAACGCAACGGAACCTGGATCGTCACGGCCTTTCTCGTGAACAGCCAACAGGAGCCCGAACAGAACCGGGATGTCGCCTGGCTGTTCCAGGCCGCGTTGAAGGTGCGATCGGTCGATGGCGCGGCCGTCCTCCTGAAGCGAATGCCCACCCGAGTCCCCAGCTCGGCCGTGGATTCGGTGACCCGGGAGGAACGCGAGGCGATGTCCATGCTGTACCGCCACCATGTCGAATTCGCCGTCGGACACGGGGTGGCGACGCAGGTGGAGCTTTCGGCGGACCCCACCCGGGCGACCGCCATCAGCACGTGCGTGATGCCCCGGACGACGGTCCGGCAACAGGTCGCTCCCAATGCATTCGAGAACGCGGCGCTTTCGGGACTTGAGACGGACATGAAGCGCCTCGCTGAGATGCCCCGCCCGGAATTGCTGGGGGCCCTGCGGGTGCTGACGTCGGCCTATGCGCAGTGGATTGTCGCGGAGGAAGCCAAGCTCGTGGAGCCGGGGGCAAGGCTGGCTGACCATGCCGCCGCAGCCCGTCGCGCAACCAGCCGTTGCCGCGCCACGCTGGGGCGCTTGGAGGCGGGCATTGCCCTGTTGGAAAGCGACGATGTCGCGCTGGAGTCGTTCCGCTTCGCGAATCGAGCGATGGCCATCCAACGCGTGCGGTCCATCCTCGTGCGTCGGGTTCGGAAGGGGCAGATGAAGCCGGGGGACGATCCATCCTCGCTGGACGAGCCCCGCAACCGCAGTTGGCGTCCATTCCAGCTCGCCTTCGTCCTGATCAATCTCCCGGGCCTGACCCAATTGGACCATCCCGAGCGAAGCGCCGGACCGGAAGGACTGGCGGACCTGCTCTGGTTTCCCACAGGTGGCGGCAAGACCGAGGCCTATCTGGGGCTGACCGCCTACACGTTGGCGCTGCGACGCCTGGGCGGCGTGGTGGAAGGGCGGTCGGGTGAACACGGCGTGGCAGTCCTGATGCGGTACACGCTTCGCCTGCTGACCCTTCAGCAGTTTCAGCGGGCGACCGCTTTGATTTGCGCGTGCGAAGCCCTCCGGCGGGAGGATCCAGCGCGGTGGGGCCAAGCTCCGTTTCGGATTGGATTGTGGGTGGGCTCGAAGGCGACTCCCAACACGGTGGCCATGTCCGAGGAATCGGTGTTGGAGATCCGCTCGGGCGGCTTCGCCAGCGGAGGCAAGGGCAGCCCCCACCAGTTGACGGTTTGCCCTTGGTGCGGGACGCCCATCGATGGCAAGCGACACATCGAAGTCAGGCGTGGGCCCGGGACCATGAACCGCACGCTGATTTGGTGCGGGGACGAATTGGGGCGATGCCCGTTCACGCCGTCGAGGGCTCCCGACGAAGGCTTGCCGGTGTTGGTGGTGGACGAGGAGATCTATCGGCATCCCCCCGCGCTCCTCATCGCGACCGTGGACAAGTTTGCCCAGATGCCATGGAAGGGTGAGGTCCAGACGTTGTTCGGCCAGGTCAACGGGCTTTGTCCTCGCCACGGCTTCCTGTGTCCTTCGGTGGAGGATGCCCAATCCCATCCGGCTTCGGGCGCGTTGCCGAAAACCAAGAATCTACCGCACGGGCCGCTGCGCCCCCCCGACCTGATTATCCAGGACGAGCTCCACCTCATCAGCGGGCCGCTGGGTTCGATGGTTGGCCTTTACGAGACCGCCGTGGATGAGTTGTGCACGTGGACGGTGGGAAACCGTCTGGTTCGTCCCAAGGTCATCGCCTCGACGGCCACCATCCGGCGTGCGGAGGAACAGGTGAGGAACCTTTTCCAACGTGGCCTGCATGTCTTTCCACCCCACGGCACGGACATCACGGACAACTTCTTCTCCGTGGTGCGCCCGCCGTCACCGGAAACACCCGGGCGCACGTACCTGGGGATCTGCGCGTTTGGACGACGATTCCCCGTGGCCTTGATCCGTGTTTACACCGCCTTCCTTGCAGCGGCTGAGGTACTTTACCGCCAGAACGACGCCGTGGCCGACCCTTGGATGACCTTGGTGGGTTATTTCAACTCCATCCGGGAACTGGCGGGCATGCGTCGCCTTGTGGAGGACGACGTCCGGACACGGCTGCGGAAGATGGAGGAGCGGGGCTTGGCGCGTCGTGACCTTCGGCTCGGGGCGGTCGAGGAGCTGACATCGCGCAAGAGCGGCACGGAAATCCCGAGTCTGCTGGATCGCTTGGAGGTCCCGTTCAGCCAGGCATCGGAGGCGGCAAGGAAGGGGGCGACGCCCGAGCAAAAGCGCAAGATGCCGGTGCCCTTCGATGTCGTGCTGGCGACGAACATGATTTCGGTGGGTGTGGACGTGGATCGCCTGGGCCTGATGCTGGTGGCCGGTCAACCCAAGACCACGGCCGAGTACATTCAAGCGACCAGCCGGGTAGGCCGCGCGCATCCGGGCATCGTCTGCACGCTCTACAACTGGGCTCGTCCCAGGGACCTGTCCCACTACGAATCCTTCGCCAATTACCATGAGACCTTTTACCAGCACGTCGAGGCGCTCTCGGTGACGCCCTGGGCACCGCGGGCGCTGGACCGGGGATTGTCCGGCGTGATGGTGGCGCTGGCGCGGCTGAAGGAATCCCGGTTGAACCACAATCGTTCGGCCGGCCAGATCCAGTCGCCCGAGTCCATCCTGCGGGAAGTCAGCGAGGCGGTTCGGTTGCGGGCCGAGCGCATCGCCGGGGGAAAGGCGGCGGCCGAAACCAAGCAGCTTCTGGAGGAACGCGAGCGCGTCTGGCAGCGCCAAGCCGTGGCGAGTCCCGAACGACAACTCGCGTACCAGCGCGAGCCCGGAAATGTCGTCCCCTTGCTGTCCCGCGCCGGCGCCGGCCCCTGGGACACTTTCACTTGCCTCAATTCGTTGCGCGACGTGGAAGCCAACGTGCCCTTGCTCCTCAAGCCGGCGGACGGGCTGAGCCCGATGGACCAGACAGGAGGTGTCCCATGAGAAAGCCGATCGGTGAGCTACGTCCCAGCCAGCTCCTCTTCACCTTTGGAGTCGGTGCCATCGTGGATTTGCCTAAGATCTCCGCGATGGTGATGGGATTGGATGAATGGGATGTGCGGCAGTGTCCCGTACTGGTGGAAGACCGGCTCCTGGTGGAGGTCCGCAGGAAGCTGGGCGCACAGGTCGAGGCCCTGCGT
>CAIYFP010000013.1 GCA_903925515.1 uncultured Verrucomicrobiota bacterium | reverse complement strand
AGACGCGCCGCTTCTTGCGGGGACGGCAGCCATTGTGGGGCACCGGCGTGGTGTCCTTGATGGCCGAAATCTCAAGACCAATGTTCTGCAACGCCCGGATCGCCGCCTCCCGCCCCGAACCCGGGCCGCTCACGCGGACCTCAACCTCACGCATCCCATGCGACATCGCCTGCCTCGCAGCGTCCTGCGCAGCCTGTTGCGCCGCGTAGGCCGTGCTCTTGCGCGAACCCTTGAAGCCAACGCGACCTGATGTGCTCCACCCAATCGTGTTTCCCTGCATGTCCGTGATCGTGACCTGGGTGTTGTTGAACGTGGCAAGGATATTTGCCAACCCGACCGCGATGTTCTTGGCCCCCTTGGCGCGGATGATCTTCTGCGCCTTGGGATCCTCCCCGAGCAACTCGGCCGCAGTCGGTGCCGCTGCCGGCGCGGGCGCACCGGCCGCCCCGCCGGCCTCCGCAGCCGCAGCCGCAGTCGGTGCGCCACCGGCGTCGGCCTGCTTCCTTGCCTTGGAGGGCTTCGCGGCGGGCGCCGCTGCCTCCTTGCCTCCCGTAGTGCCAATCGGCTTTGTCTCGTCTGCCATGGAATGCTTTTTTGGGGTTAGTGGGTGCCCGCCTTGGCATTCGGATTGCGCTGCACGCCTACCGTCCTGCGCGGGCCCTTTCGCGTGCGGGCATTGGTTTGCGTCCGCTGGCCACGTACCGGCAACCCGCGAAGGTGGCGAATGCCCCGGAAGGACTTGATTGCCTGCAAACGCTTGAGGTTCATGCCGATCTCGCGCCGCAAGTCCCCCTCGATCACGTACCGCCCCTCCTGGATTGCGTTCACGATCTGCGACAACTGGGACTCCGACAGGCTCTTCGCGCGAACAGACGGGTCAATGTTCGCCCTCGACAAAACCTCCAAGGCGTTCACCGGCCCAATCCCGTAAATGTATCGAAGCGCAATGTCCACGCGCTTCTCCCCGGGGATGTCAACACCCAAAATTCTCGGCATGGCTGTACCTTTCCTAACCTTGGCGCTGCTTGTGGCGTGCGTTGGAGCAGATCACCCGGATCACTCCCTTTCGCCGCACCATCTTGCAGTTTTCACAAAGCTTCTTGACCGACGCTCTAACTTTCATTCTTCCAAACCCTTTCACCCGTGGCCGCCTAGTACAGCGGCACCATTCCATCATTCGTCAAAATCTCGCACCCCTCCTCCATCACGAGCACCGTATGCTCGAAATGGGCCGAAAGGGAACCATCTTGCGTAACCACCGTCCATCCGTCACCCAATATCTTCACCGAACCCGTCCCGGCCGTCACCATGGGCTCGATCGCAATCGTCAACCCGGGCCGAAGCCGTACCGAATCCGATCGATCGGCGTAGTTCGGAACCTGGGGTTCCTCATGCACCGCGCGTCCAACGCCATGCCCGCAAAACTCGCGCACAATCCCGAAACCAGCAGCATCAACAACCTCCTGCACTGCACGACCGATGTCCGAGGTCTTCGCCCCGCCGCGAACCCTTGCAATGCCCGCACGGAGGGCTGCAATGGTCACGTCCAACAACCGCTGCGCCTCGGGAGAGCACCCCCCGCACGCCACGGTCATCGCCACGTCCCCAATGTAGCCACCCAGCCGAACTCCCACGTCAAGCTTCACCAAGTCCCCCATCCGCAGCCTCCGGTTTCCCCCGATGCCGTGTATGACTTCCTCGTTGACCGAAACGCAGGCATGTCTCGGAAAGCCCCGGTATCCAAGGAAAGCACTCTTCGCGCCCAGCCCATGGATCCACTTCCCAATCCAGTTGTCTATCTCGCCGGTGGTTACCCCGGGTTGGACGGCACTCGCCGCCCGCCTTAGTACCGTCATGGCTGCCCTCCCCGCCTCACGCATCAAAACAATCTCTGACGCGGACTTGGGAATTGGCTTGGCCATTACAGACTACGGCGCAACATGGCACCCAGGTACGTTTTAAAGAACAGGAACCAAAACCGATCAGTCAATACCGCCCCTTGACCCGACCCTTCTTGAGAAAGCCGTCATACTGCCTCAACAGCAAATGACTCTCCATCTGTCGCAGCGTGTCCAGCAAAACGCCAACAGTGATCAGCAGGGACGTCCCTCCAAAGAAGGTTGCCACGTT
>CAIYFP010000012.1 GCA_903925515.1 uncultured Verrucomicrobiota bacterium | reverse complement strand
GCTCGGCACGGCCGCCGTCCTCGGCGACGCGAGGAACCCAGTTGGCGGGGTCCATGGAGCCGTCGGTTGCGAGGCGGACAGGCTTGGGCCGGTTGGCGAGCATTGCGGCCACCTGCGGGATGCGTTGGGCGATCGAACGACGCAGCTCGCGGGTGTCGCCGCGAATGCCCTCGGCGTCGCCCGGGGGGAGTTTTTGGAGGGCGGGCTCGCGCCGCGCGACGGCGGCGTCAAAGGTGCGAAAGATGGCGTCGGGCGTGAAGACGTTGGTGAGGAGCGCCGCGACGCGTGCGTAGTAGGCCTCGCGCCATTCGGGGCGCCCCATGACGGCTTGGGCGGCCATGCCCTCGAAGCCGCGGTCCACGGGCATGCCGCCGTGGCGAAACATCTGGTCCATGCCATGGGGCATGAAGACGAACTTGCTGGAGGCGGGGTCGTGGTAGAGGCGGTAGTTGTTGCGGTTGCCGGGGTAGCCGTCCCAGTCCTCCGTGAGCACCTGGAGCGCGGCGTAGGTGATGAATCGGTCCACGTCGAGGAGGGCGTCGAGCTTGGCGTTGCGTTGTTCCGGGGCGGGCAGGCGGCAGGCATGGGCCAAGGCGTGGAGGTCCTTCCAGTCCGGCGGTTCCTTGCCTGAGTCCAGCTCGAGGTCTTGGTCGATGTCGCGCAGGAACCCGCCGTCGTAGAGGTTGCCGGAGGCGTCGGGGAAGTTCCGGGCGAGGAAGGCGTGGTCGAAGCCCTCCTTGAGGACGTAAAGGCCGAGGTCGCGGCCGTTGAGGGTGAAGAGGGCGTGGGTAGCGCGTGCTGCGGGGATGCCGGCGCGGCGGTAGAGGTCGGCGCAAACGAGCTCGGACATGCGGCTGGCGTCCTGGACGGAGTTGTTGAGGTGGAACTTGTCGAGGCCGAGGACCTTTTGGCCGGGGACGAACTTGTCCGCGTTGAGGGTGAGGGCGGGGTTTTCGTCGATGCCGCGGGTGGAGCCTGCGGCACCCTTCACGCGCACGCCGACGCGTTGCCATGTGTTGGAACCGACGCGGAGGGTGGCGGGCACGGTTTTGCGGGGCTCGCGGCGAAGGGAGTCGAGCTCGGGCGGGGCGATGGTGAGCTCGAATCGTTGGACAGGCCCGTCGAAGACCTTGTCGGAGGGATGGGGCTTGAAGTGGGTGGGATGGAGGGGAGCGGCGCGAAGGAGGACGGGCCATGCGAGGCAAGCAAGCAGGGCGAGGAAGGGAAGGAGGCCATGCCGTGCTGCGGGGGGAGGGTACCCGCCGACTTGGTGCACGGCCGGGGAGATGCGGCTCGGCTTCATGGCGGGAGGGGGGGCGGGAGGGGGGCTAGATGGCGGCGGGCGACGGGGAGGCGGCGGGGATCATGCCGGTCTTGCGCGCGTAGTCGAAGATGCCGCCGGCATCGACGACGGGGCGGACCTCGCCCAGGGGCTTGAGGGGGAAG
Source organism: uncultured Verrucomicrobiota bacterium (assembly GCA_903925515.1). Classification (GTDB taxonomy): domain Bacteria; phylum Verrucomicrobiota; class Verrucomicrobiia; order Limisphaerales; family UBA9464; genus UBA6176. The sequence goes on along the minus strand of CAIYFP010000012.1, from coordinate 1,251 downwards.
ACCTTGCCGGAGGCGTGGTGGGTGAGGGTGTTGGCGTCGATGTCCACGGTGGCGACGTCGCCGGTCTTGAACTCGTCGCAGAGGCGGGACGGCGATTCGACGGGGTAAAGCTCGCCGGTGGCGACGCAGTTGCGGAAGAAGATGCGGGCGTAGCTTTCGGCGACGACGCACTGGCAGTTTGCGGAGCCCATGGCGATGGGCGCGTGTTCGCGGGAGCTGCCGCAGCCGAAGTTGCGGCCGGCGATGACGATGGGGTAGATGCTGTCGAGGGCGCCCTCGGCGACGAAGCGTTTGGGGTAAAGGGAATCGGGCAGGCCCCAGAGGGCATAGGCGCCGAGCTTCTCGTACTCCTCGGGGATGGTGGGGACGAGGTTGAGGAACTGGGCGGGGATGATCTGGTCGGTGTCGATGTTGTCGCGGACGACATAGACGGGTCCCGTGAACTTCGATTGCATGGGTTCATGCTTTCCGTGGGGGACGCGGGATGGCAAACGCAAATCCCTGCTCGACACGAGGCGTGGGCAGCGGGTACAACATGGGCTCGATTAACGGAAACGTACCGGGCGGCGCCGAGCTGCCCAGCACCGGAATCACCATGCAAGAAAAGTCGAAAGTCATCACGGAGTTCCGCACGCACGAGGCCGACACGGGTTCGCCCGACGTCCAAATCGCGTTGCTAACGGGACGCATCAACAACCTGACGGAGCACCTTCAGAACAACCAGAAGGACCTGTCTTCACGCCGCGGCCTCATGATCCTCGTCGGCAAGCGTCGTCGCTTGCTGGACTATTTGAAGCGGAAGGACGAGCCGCGGTACCAGGCGGTCACGAAGAAGCTGAAGCTCCGCAAGTAGCCGGATGGGAAACTGGCCGGGCAGGAACCCGGCCACGGCTTTTGGACGACACGCGGTGCCTGGTTGAAGGGCTCCGCGGCCGCCGCAAGGACGCGCGCGGCGGTGGTCTGTCTGGCCCTGTGAAAAGGGGCCCGGAAAAGGAGCGCGTCGCCATGTAACAGGGTCGCGTTCGTCCCTGCGGGTGATTTCAACCAGTCGCCCCGGCCTTGCTGGGGACATTGATTGAAGTTCCTCGTCGGGGGCGAGCGCGGCCATCCAAGAAAATGCCCGAGAAAGTTATTATCCCGGTCGGCAATCAGGAGATTGTCATCGAGACCGGACGATACGCGAAGCAAGCCGACGGATCCGTGACGGTCCAGTTAGGCGAAACCATCGTCTTGGTGGCGGCCGTGGCCGCG
>CAIYFP010000011.1 GCA_903925515.1 uncultured Verrucomicrobiota bacterium | reverse complement strand
GCATGGGCATCCATGAGACCGCATTCTTCGCGTCTTCGCGTCTACCAAGGAAACCGCCGGTTGGCCGACCGGCCAGATTTCACTGGCCCAAGCAACCAAGGCCCGCCTTGGCCCTGATCTTCGCGTGAGGAAATCCGGGCTGCATGCATCGTGGGTTCAGCGCATGGGAAGGCATGGTTTTTGAATCACGCGCAGACGCGAAGACGCGACGAGAGGTCGCTGGATCCAGCCTCTGGCAGCGCCGCGCGAGGCAAATGCCCTTCACCCTAAAAACGGCGGTTGAAGAGGGCTTCAAGGCAAGGAAATGGCCGTCCCATCAAGGCAAAGAGGGCCTGTGGGGTCTATCCGAGACCTCACCCGGCGAGTGAGATTGGAACGGGCCGGTCAGGGGGGTAGGCCAGATGCCCTCACCCGGCGAACACGTGTCAGAGCCGTCTCGACCCTGGCTGGGTCACGACCCGCGGCAAGATGCCGCTGCCACCTTCCATGAGGGCCAAGTGAAAGTGGAAGCGGCTTCCAGCCGCTTGCCCACCATGCACCCGCGGCAGGATGCCGCTGCCACTCTGCCCCAGAGATGCTCGGAGGTGCGGCATCCTTGCCGCTGCGCGAGGGCACGCGGCCTACAGCATGGGCCAACCCTTGGGCTCCACCTGAAGGCTTGACTGATCCCGACACCGACTGCCGCCTATGGGGTCGCTGCCCCGAGCGGGCGGGGGGGCGGGATGCGTGATCCATGATGGCCGTCGAGACCCGTGAGCTAACAAAAAGGCCCGGGCGCGAAGCCCGGGCCATGAGTCCGACGGAATGCGAAGCGGATACCGATGAAATCCTACTTCTTGATCGACCCACCCGTGGGCTGCGTGGGCGACGTGGTCGTCGTCGGTGAGACCACCTGGACAAAGGTTTGAAACGCGTTCACCCCGCTGTTCGGGACGATCGGTTGGTTGGCATCGATGATGGCAATCGGAGCGGGGAAGTTGAACGGGAGCACAAACGACGTAGCCGGGTCGAAGTACTGGTTGGGCAGAAGCTTGTAGGTCGAGCCACCGTTCTTGAGGGTGATGTTGCCGGTGAAGCAGTAAATGGATCCATCACTCTTTGCGAGGAACGAGCCTTGGATCACGGCCTTGGTCGGCCCGGCCTCCAGGGAAAGAGTGGACCCGGGATTGCTTCCGGCCAGCACGCCAGCCAAGGTGCCCTTCAAGAGGTTGAGGTCCGCCTTGACAACGCCCTCATCGTTCACGGTGAACTCAAGGAAGGTGAGCGAGGAGGACTCCCACAGCTGGAGCACGCTGACGGGCCTGCCGCCGGCGGACGCAGAGAAGCCAACGACGGAGTCGTCCGTGGTCACCGTGCTGTTGGCCTTGATGCTGTCGCCAACCTTGGCATCGCTCGCGGCATCGCCGCTGGTGACCTTGGCGGACCCGCGGCTGTCCGACACGGTGTAGTTTAAGTTCTGCGAGGCGGCGTGAGCCACCCAGCATGCCATGAGCGTCGCACCCGTCATCGTGATCGCTCGTCCCAACCATCTGGAAGTCTTCATGGTGTGCCTTTAAAGAGATTTCGCTTCGGTATTCAAAGCCTTGGGCAGCTCGAGGTTGAAGTCAATCGGATATTCCCCAGGCTCGGCTTCTTGTTTGCCGCCTGCTCACGAGGGTTTTCCTACTTTGGGTCTAGGCCCGCCCCAAGCTGCTGCGGCGTCAGCCGGGAGTCCCATCCGCTGGCCGGAACCTCCCCTCCCGCGATCCAGACCAACCCGTTCAAGACCACCTTGCGGAAGCTCTCTTGTGACCAGTTCCGGTGGAAATGGCCGCCGGTGAACCCCATCCCGCGCCCGCCGCCCGGCCGATCGAAGACCCACATCAACACCTGCGGTTCGCCGCGGCCGACGGCGGCGCGCACGGCAGGGTTCCCGCTATGAGGCCCGTCCGGCCGCTTGAGCGTCGCGTCCGGCGGCACCACCGCAAGCACCGGCGTCACCCCCTTCATCCCCGGCACGAAGCGCATGTGATAGTACCACTCGTCGTTCACCTCGAACGGCGCCACCCCGCGCGTGACGGCGTGCACCGGCAGCGTCTCGAAGCGGGCCGTCCATGTCGGGTTGACCGACCAGAACGTCTCGAAGTACCCGCCGGTCCACCGCAGCATGGCCTCCCCGGGGTCGCCCTTGGGCACCTCCACCCCGTAGTGCAACGCCGCGATCCCCACGCCCTTCGCGGCAAGCCCGTCGAGGAGGGCCAACCGATCCTTGGCCAGAGCCGGATGTCCGTTGCCGCCGTCCGCATAAACCACCACCGCCTTGGCCCCCTCGAAGATCGCGGTGTCCGCAGGCCATCCGTTCGTCACCACGGCGGGCGCCATCCCCGGGACCTGACGAAGTGCCGCGGCGAGCAACTCGCACCCGGCCTTGAACTCGTGCTCGCCCCGACCGTGGGACGCCCGCCCCGCCAGCAGCACCACCTTGCGCTCGACCGTCTCCGCGGCGCTCGACCATGCGCACGCCGTCATCAGGGCGGCCATGGCCCACACTCCTCGCTTCGTCATGCGTCCATCCAAACATGCCCCCGGGGCCGTGCCACGCCCAATTCCACCTTTCCCTCCTGCCCCTTCCCAAGGCTCAATCGCCCCCGTTCGCCGTGCTCGTCGTCATGGACTTCCTTGTCGGCTTCCCCGTCCGGGCGGTGGTGTTTGCCCTCCAGCAAATGCCCCTGCGCATGGTCGCGCGCCTCGGGCGCGCCCTCGGTGCCGTCGCATGGATCCTGGACCGACGCCATCGCAGGGTTGCCTTGGACAACCTGCGCCTTGCCCTGGGCTCGCGCCTGACCGGACGCCAGATCGTTGACGTGGCGCGCGAGCATTTCCGTCGGCTGGGCGAGAACTACGCCTGCGCCATCAAGACCGCCTCGCTCACGAACGACCAGCTTCGTCCCCACCTCGAAATCTCCGGGCTCGAGCGCCTTGTTTCCCCCTCGGGCCAGCGCCTTGTGGTGGCGGCGGGCCACTTCGGCAACTTTGAGCTCTACGCCCGCGCGAACCGCGACGACCCCACCTGGCGCCTTGCCACCACCTACCGTGCACTTCGTCCCCCGGCCCTTGACCGCGTCCTGCAAGGCCTGCGTCGCCGGTCCGGCGCGCTCTTCTTCGAGCGTAACCATGATGGCGCGGCCGTGCGCGCTGCCATGGCCGCAGGCAACGTCACCCTCGGCCTGCTCGCGGACCAGCACGCCGGGCCGCGCGGCCTATGGCTTCCCTTCCTCGGCCGCCCCTGCTCCACGTCGCCCGCGCCCGCCATCTACGCCCTGCGCTTCGACCTGCCGGTCGTCCCCGCCATCTGCTACCGCGTCGCGCTCGCCCGCTGGCGCATCGAGGTGGGCAACCCGATCCCAACCCGCCACGCCGACGGCTCCCGGCGCGACCCCGCCCAGGTCATGTCCGACGTCAACGCCGCCTTCGAGACGGCCGTGCTGCGGGACCCCGCGAACTGGTTCTGGGTGCATCGCCGTTGGAAGGAGCGCCCGCCGAGCCCGCCCCCTGCAACCCCTGCCCATGCCTGACCCCCGCCCCACGCCCCACCTTGCTCGCCTGCTCGCGAACCGTGCCATGCCATGGGTCGCCCTTCTTGCATGGATGGCCTTGGGCCTGCCCCGCGCCATCGCCAACGGGTCGCCGCGCACGCGCCCCTCGTTCCTGTTCCTGTTCGCAGACGACCAACGCGCGGACACCGTCGGCGCATGGGGCAACCCAAGCATCCGCACGCCGAGCCTTGACGCGCTCGTCCGGCGCGGGATGAGCTTCCGTGCCAACTACTGTGCGGGCTCCAACAACGGAGCCGTGTGCATCCCGAGCCGGGCCATGCTGATGAGCGGCCGCACATGGTTCCGCGTGGAGCCGTCGCTCGCGAACGTGCCCACCTTCCCGGAATGGCTGGGGCGCCATGGCTACCGGACCTTCGCGACCGGCAAGTGGCACAACGGCAGGGAATCCCTTGCACGCTCGTTTCGCTCGGGCCGTTCCCTGTTCCTCGGCGGCATGTCCGACCATGCTCGGACGCCCGTCATGGACCTGGATTCGGGCCGGTTCACCCACGCGCGCAGCGCCGCCGCGTTCTCTTCCGAGGAGTTTGCCAACGCGGCCATCGATTTCATCCGGTCCGCCCCGGCCGGCGAGCCGTTCCTTTGCTACGTGGCGTTCACCGCGCCGCACGATCCGCGCAACCCGCCCGCCGCCGCCGTGTTGCCCTACTACCGCAAGCGGCCGCCATTGCCCGCCAACTTCCTCCCGCAGCATCCCTTCGACAACGGGTGGATGCGAAACCTGCGTGACGAGGACCTCGCGCCCTACCCACGCACGCCCGAGGTCATCCGCGACCAGCTTGCCGAGTACTACGGCCTCGTGACCCACCTCGACGCGCAGGTGGGCCGGGTGCTGGAGGCGCTCGCCTCGTCGCCGCACGGGGCGGGCACCGTCGTCGTGTACGCGGCGGACCACGGGCTCGCGTTGGGCAGCCACGGGCTGCTTGGGAAGCAGAGCCTGTACGAGCACAGCATGCGCTGCCCGTTGGTGATGGCCGGGCCCGGCATCCCGCGCGGGCGCTCGACGTCCGCGTTCACGTTCCTCCTCGACCTCTTCCCCACGTTCTGCGACCTCGCCGGGGTCATCCCGCCAACCGGGATCGACGGCCGGTCTCTTCGCCCGCTCTGGTCCGGGCCAGCCAAGCCCCCGGGCTGGCGCGACTCGGTGTTCCTTGCCTTCACCGACTCCATGCGCTCGTTCCGCGACGAGCGATGGAAGCTGATCGTGTACCCGCCCACGGGCACGCGTCAGTTGTTCGACCTGTCCCGCGACCCGCACGAGCGCCGCAACCTCGCGGGTTCCCCGGGGCATGCGTCGCGCGAGCACGCCTTGTTGGCGCGCATGCGCAAGGCCATGGCCGAGGCGGGCGACACCCTCCCGCTCGCGAAGCCGGCGCCGCGCCCCGCCGCCATCGACCTCTCCACCCGCTACACCCGCATCCCCGACCGCGAGCAGCCCGCATGGATCGTGGAGAAGTACTTTCGTTCGACGTCGTCCAAGTAGATTCAAGGCCCAACGCCAGCCCCGGATCCGCGCGCAAGCAGTTCCCGAGTGCCCGGTTCCCACCTCGCGCTGCGCCGACGAAGGGTTGAAGAGACAGGTGCTCATGAAGTCATGGCGTCATGGCGTGAAAAAACCCAAGACGCCTCCTGCACGGATCCCGAGATGCATTCCGCGGGGAATTCCCCACGCCCTGCCGCCATGACGCGAAGAATGCGGTCTCATGGACGCCCAAGCCGGGGTTCGTGCCCATGCCGACGGCGTCACGTTCGACTGGGTCGGCATGGAGGCGGTGCATGGGTGGAACCTCGGGTTGTTGCCCAAGGTTTCGCGGATGGAAAAGACGTTCGTGACCGACCCTGATCCCCGCGTAACAAGTCCCTCGGTTCAAGGTTCCGGCCATGGACGCGGATGGTGTGGCCAACGGATGGATCCCACGGCCTCCAGCCGGTCAACCTCTCCCACAAGCCCGGGCATCCCCATTCAGGGGAATGACGCCTTCGCCCCTCGAAGGATCGACCGCACGGGATTTCTTGCTCGAAACCGAAGGCTTCGCAGCAGGGAACCGGTGGTTGAGCGAACCGATACCACCGGTCACCGAATCCCCATCACCCTCCGCCCCCGGCGATGGCATCCCTGCCGGGATGCCGGAGGCTTCATGGCAGATGGACGCGAAGGTCTCGTCGGATGAGCCCGCCCAATCCCATGCTGCGGTCGCCCATCCGCCACGACACCGGGCTGGCACGCAGCCTGCCGCCACTCACCTGCTTGTGGATCGAGAGCTTTCCTCCTCCTTGCGCGAGGATTTGGGGCCCGACGTGAACCACGACCCACGGGCCCGCACGCAGGAACCCGCGAGGCCGGGGGGGGCGAAGGAGGTTGGCGAGTCGGGCGGGCGGAGGCTCGATGCCTTGGGGAAGACAGGCTGGAAGGCGGCGACCCGGATCCATTCGCGGGGCGGGAAGAACGGACGGGTGATCCTGAAAACGGCAGTGGCTGTGGGGACCGGTCCAACCCATTGGTGGAGCCCAAGGCATGACCCCTGCCGTAGGCCGGGTGCACTCACGCGTCGGCAAGGATGCCGCACCTCCCGGCATCCCTGGAGCAGAGTGGCAGCGGAATCCTGCCGCGGACCCAGCCAGAACGAGGACGGCTCTGCCACGTTTCCGCCGGGTGCGGGCACCCGGCCCGCGACCCCGACCGGCCCACTCCAGCCTCACCCGCGGGGTGAAGGTCCTTTTCCGAAGCCAGAGGGTCTGGATTTGGCCGGCCGGATCGGAGACGACGCCGGGGGGCGGGGTCGTGCGTCACGGAGCGTCCGGATGGAATGGTGAAGTCCACTCTTTGCCATGCGGGGGATGGGCCAGTGCCATGCGCGGCGCTGGCGGACAGGGTTGCATCATACGGTGCGCGACATCATGAACCGGATCGCGCGGGCCTTCGCGAAGGATCTCGCCGCGGCCGAGGTTGAGGGAACGACACGGGCGCGTCACCCGCGCCGGGAGCAGGCCATGCTGGCCCAACGCCGCAAGGACCTTCAGGCCCCGGGCGTTTTATCAAGGTCGATTTCGGCGCGATGCACGAAAAGGGCGTCCACGCCGCGGCCCTCGGACTGTTCGACGCCGCGCGAATTTGCGGCCAGACGAGTGAGGATCTTGAACAACGCCCCCGCCTCGTTCGGATTGCCCAGCGCGGCTGCAAGGTCATCCGCCGTGAATCGCATGGCCGGGTTCGCCGCCATGCAGGCCATGGCGCGCCGTTGCAGGTCCAACACCCCCGCCGCCGCCTTTTTCCCGGCCTCGACGCCGGGCTGGTGGTAGGCGTTGATCCGCACGAGCGACGCATACAGGCCCACGGCGCGCTCGAACAGGGCAATCAACGCGCCGACCGTGCGCGTCGAAACCTCCGGCACCGTCAACGTGATGCTTTGACGCCCCTTCTCGTACAACGCCGCGCGCGTGCCGAGCAGGAAGCCGGACAGGTAGTCGCCCGAGGTCACCCCGGGCTCCACCATGCATTCCGGCGGGGCGCCCTCCGTCTCGCGGTCGCGCAGCACCTCGACGAAGACCGCGAAGAAGTTGGGAACGCCCTCCCGAAGCTGCTGCACGTACGCGTGCTGGTCCGTCGAGCCCTTGTTGCCATAGACGGCAAGGCCTTGGTTCACCACGCGGCCGTCGAGGTCGAACTCCTTGCCCAGCGACTCCATCACGAGCTGCTGCAAGTAGCGGCTCAACAGCTCAAGGCGGTCCTTGTAGGGCAGGACCACCATGTCGCGCGCCCCACGGCCTTCGCCGAGAAAATGCCATGCAAGGGCCAGCAACGCCGCCGGGTTCCTCCTCGCGTCCGCCATGCGCGTCGCCTCGTCGCAGTCCCGGGCGCCCTCGAGCAACCCTTCGATGTCGAGCCCTTGCAGCGCCGCCGGAAGCAAGCCCACGGCGCTCGTCTCGCTCGTGCGCCCGCCCACCCAATCCCACATCGGGAACCGCCGCAGCCATCCCTGCTCGCTCGCCACGCGGTCGAGCTGCGACCCCGCCCCGGTGACCGCCACGGCATGCCGGGCAAAGGCAAGGCCCGCCCGTCCATACGCGGCCGCCACCTCCAGCATCCCGTTGCGCGTCTCCGGCGTGCCCCCGGACTTCGAGATCACCACGCACAACGTCCGCCCCAGCCGCCCTGCCAGCCGCGCCAGCATCCGGTCGATCCCGTCCGGGTCGGTGTTGTCGAGGAACAGGGGCTCCAGCTTGTCGCGGCGCGGATGCCCCAGCGCATGCGACACGAACTGGGGACCGAGGGCACTCCCGCCGATGCCGATCACAAGGACCCGTTCAAACGCGCCATTCTCGCCTTGCACGGCCCCGGCGTGAACCTCGGCGGCGAACGACTTCACCGCCGCCACCGTTTGCTCGATCTCGGCGCGCAGGACGGGAGTGGGCGCCATGGAAGGCTTGCGAAGCCAGTAATGACCCACCATCCGGCCCTCGTCCGGGTTGGCCACGGCCCCTGCCTCCAGCCGGTTCATCGCCTCGAACGCAAGGCCCATGGGGCGGCTCATCCCGTCGAGGTAACCGTCGGGGAAGTCCACGTGAGTGAGGTCCACGGCCAACCGGGCCTGAGGAAACTCCATGTACGCCGCGCGCGCGCGGGACCATGGCTGGTTCTTCGTCGTGTTCATGAATGCTTCAACCGCAACCAGACAACGGGGCCGGCCATGTCGGGTTCCATGTGCCGGCACGCCACCCCAACTTCAATCCCGCAGGTCCTCGCAAGGCGAGGACTAGGACTCGCCCCAACCGGGGCCTTCCCGGAGCCACCCGAAGGGCCAGCGCTTCCTTCCCGTCCCACGTCGCGGCTCGATGCTCGTGGACCACCAAAATCCCTCGCGGCGAAACCCCAGCCATGGGTGACACACGACGCTAGCCGCGCGCCCCGAGCTTCTTCTCGACCGGCACGCGTGCCAACGTCACGTATTGCGGCAGCCCGCCCTGGGTGGGCACCTTCACTTCTCCCACGACCAACGGCGCCGCGTACTCCACGAACTTCTCGTTCGGCAGGAACCCATCGTCGGAAATCCAGTCCTTCGGGATGAAGTGCTCGACGTTGGCGATGTTGGCGAGGTCCTCGAGGCCGATCGTCCACTTGTACGGGTTGGACGAGACGCGGACGATCTTGGGCATGAACCCCGACTTTCCGCCCACGGCCGACCGAACCGCCTCCACGCCGCAAGCGAACGCCTCGTCGGAGTCCGTCTGGCTGGCAAAGTGCGCCGCCGCGCGCTGGGCGTATCCCAGCAGCACGGTGCGGGTCTTCAGGTTGAGCTTGCCTTGCACGATTTCCTTCAACTTCTCCGACGCCCCCGCAAGCACCGCGTGCCCAAACGCGTCCAACCGCGTCTTGTCGGCCCCGATCTCCTCGCCCGCCGCGTTCTTCAGGCCCTCGCCGCAGACCACGATGCAGTACTTGTGCGCGGCCACCGTCTCGCGGACCCGCGCAAGGAAGCGTTCCTCGTCGAAGGCGATCTCGGGGAGCAGGATGATGTGCGGGGGGCGCGCCGGGTCCCCTTGCTTGGCCAGCACCGTGCCCGCCGCGATCCAGCCCGCCGCGCGTCCCATCACCTCGATGATGCAGCACGAGCCGTCGTCGGTGGCCATCGAGCCCACGTCGAGGCCCACCTCGGTGACGGTGGCGCAGTTGTACTTGATGACGGAACCGTAGCCGGGGCAGTGGTCGGTGCAGGGAAGGTCGTTGTCGATGGTCTTGGGCACGCCCATGACGCGCATGTCGTAGCCGCGCTTCTGGGCCTCCAGGTGGATCTTGTGGGCGGTGTCTTGGGAGTCGTTGCCGCCGGCGTAGAAGAAGTACCGGATGTTGTGCGCCTGGAAGACCTCGAACAGGCGGTCCATGTCCTGGGCCGCCTTCTCGGGCTTCTTCTTGAAGTCGATCTTGTACCGGCACGTGCCCAGCGCGGCGGCCGGGGTGTAGCGCAGCCCCTTGATGGAGCTGGCCTGCTCGTCGTTGATGTCGATCAACTCCTCGTTGAGGATGCCAAGGATCCCGTTCAGGCCCCCGTAGATTTCCTCGATGCACCCGTGATGCCCGGCCTCGGTGATCACGCCGGCCACGCTCGCGTTGATGACGCTCGTTGGCCCGCCCGACTGGGCCACAAGAAGATTCCCCAAGAGTTCCGACATAAGTTGACGAAACCTTGCCCCACACCAAGCACGGCGGGCAAGGACGGAGGACGCCCCCAAATCCACGCGTAAGCAGTTTTTGAGTGAAG
>CAIYFP010000010.1 GCA_903925515.1 uncultured Verrucomicrobiota bacterium | reverse complement strand
GCTCTTGCGAAAGAAGATCAAGCAAGCACGACCGATCCAACTGAATCGTTCCGGCTAAGGACAGCATGGCCCACGACGCCATCGTTCCAGCGGCTCGGCACTCCTACGGGGCAGCCTCACGTCAGCCCGGGACTACGCCCCGGCGACGCGATCCCTCGCCATCTACCGCCACGCGCCTGCCCCCGCTCCATGACCGGCCCAACCCAGCCATCGCCGCCACCAGCCATGCCAACCCCAGCCACCGAGCCGGCCATTCCACGAACACAACCGACGCATGGAAGCCCATGAAAACGAAGGCCACCCACCACACACGCCTCCAGCCCAGCCCAAGACGTCCCCATGCCAGCGACACGACCATCCATGCCCCCATGAAACCATGGTTCGCCCACACGCCGGCTCCCGACCTCCATCCCACCACCGCCTCCACCTGACGCGCCGTCGCCTCCTCCGCCGCCCGATGACTCCATCCATGCACCGTGCCAAACGCCATCAACACATGCCCCGCCATCACCAGCCACCCCGCGCGCCACCACCACCGAGCCGGATCGTTGCCGCGGGGAGGGAAACGATTGCGCCGCAAATTCCCTTGCAAGACGAGGAGCGGGCGAGGCGCGGCCCAGTCCGAGGCCCGCAACACGCGAGGGACGAATCTCCTGCGAAAGAAAATCCCGCGACCACGCCCAACCCAGCTGCATCGCTCCAGCCCAGGCGCCGGCATCCACGCCGACGCCACCCCCAGCCACAGCGCCAGCCATGCCAGCGACTTCAACGCGCAGCGCCCTTCGCCGACACGTCCAAGCAGACCGCCTCCTGCGTGCTCCGCGCAAACACGTGCCCCCCCGACACCACCGGCGTCGTCCAGCACTTGCCCGGCAACACATCCGCACGCCCCGCCTCGATGTAACCCGAAGGCGTCGCCCGGATCAGCACCAGCTCGCCCGCGTCCGACAACGCCAGCACGTGCTTGTCGATGCCAATCACATGCCCCGGCCCGAAACCGCCCCGCTCCCACTTCACCTCGCCCGTCGCCACCTCCACGCACTTCACCGGCCCCGTGCCATACTCCTTGAACTGGAACATCCCGTACAGGTGCCCCTCGTGCAGCACGGGCGTGGACCAGTGATTGGCCAATGGCTTGTTCCCGGCCTTGCGATAAATCTCGGTCGCTTGATACCCATCGCCCGCACGGCTGATCCGCACCGCCCCGGCACCGACCCCATACCCTGCGGAGCAGTACACGATGTCCCCCGCCACCACCGGCGACGCCGCCGTCGAGATGGTGAACGGGAACGCATAACGCCACAGCTCCTTCCCCGTGCCCGGCTCCACCGCCAGCAAGCCCGACTTCAGGAAAAACACCGCATGACGCTTGCCAAGGATGTCCGCAACCACCGGCGTCGCGTGGGTGATCGTCTCGTCAAATGCCTTCCAACGCACCTCGCCGCTGGCCTGGTCCAAGGCCAGCAACGACTGGCCCGACCCTCCCCCCGCCGCCAAGACCAGGCCGCCCTCCACCACCGGCGACTGTGCGTTCTGCCACGAGATGTTGCGGCCGGAGAACTCCTTCGCCAGGTCATGCTTCCACGCCTCCGCGCCCGTCTGGGCGTCAAAACATTGCAACACCAGCTTCGCCGAGAACGTGTACACCCGCCCCCCCGACATGGCGGGCGTGGAACGTGGACCGTCACCGCCATCATTCCCCGACGCCCCGGCCTGGCCGCCATCCCCCGTCTTCACCGTGCCCAGTCCGCGGGCCCACAACTCCTTGCCGGTCGCCGCATCCCGCACCACCACGGCCTCTTGGTCTGCCCCGCCAAAATCCCTCAGCTCAAGGCACGCCACCCGGCCATCCGCCACCACCATGGAGCTGAACCCACCCCGGCTCGGCACCCGCCACAACACCTTGGGCCCGCCCTGCGGCCATGACTTGGAAATCATTTCCGGCGAATGCCCATTGCCCAGGGGCCCCCGATACGAGGGCCAGTCCGCCCCGACACAAGCCATCGTCGCCAAGCCAAGGCACCATCCCGCCACCGTTGCGTCTCTCATGGCGGCAGACTGGGAACGATTGCCCCCGCCTTCAATCGCGAAGTCCGTCGCCACGCCCCTTCAAGGTTGGCCCGACCTCTTGTTCCCGACTCCCAAGATTCGCCTCAATGGGACTGGCCGTAGGTGGACGAAAAAGGGGTCTGGCAGGTCGAACTCAAGGCGCGACGCCACCAGGTCGATCATCGCCGTGAAGAACCGTTCCGTGCGGAAGCCGCACGATTTCCTCTCCACCGTCGGGATGATCCCGTCCAGCGCCTTGGCAGCCCCGTGCTTCACCCGTGTCCTCGGCCAGGACGATTCTCATGGGAGGGCAGTGATGGCGAGGCCGATGCTCCCGCAAGCCGAGGCGTGAGCGAGGCACGCGCCGCCACGAGGCCCGTCACGAGCGAACAACGAAGGATTTGCGCAAGCAGATTGAACCAGCAGGACCGATCCAACCCAATCGTTGGCTCAGGGACGCCACGCTCCCGTCCCAGTGCTTCCAGATCGTCCGCCACCCCTCCACCCTCTCCGGGATCCCCGAGCGCGACACCCATCCGCATCGCCCCTTCAAATCCTTTCCAAATCCTTGCGCAAGGAGTGGGAAGCTCGCGACCCGCATGCGAACGAGTTGCCGCAGGCTGCGTGCCAACACGCCGTCGTAGCGGATGGGCGACCGCGGCATGGGCGCCGGTGAGCTCATCCGACGAGACCTTCGCTTCCATCCGCCATGAAGCCGGAGGCTTCCAAGTAGAGTAGGCGAGGCTGGGTGCATTGGAGTTAAACAGACCGCAGTTGTCAGCTTCCGGCCCCAGCCTCGCCTACCCTACTCAGGCGTGTTCAGGACCATTCCATGAGCCCTGGAGGTCATGCAGGTCGCTCCGGATCGGCCAGCAAAGGAGGACGGGTTTTCCAACCCGCCGCTTGGTGCCCCGCCGCGCGAGGGCACGCGGCGATCAGCGTTCACCGGGAACTGCTTCATCTCCGCGTCAGATGAACCGCGATCCATCGGCTTGCGAAGGCTCCAGCCCACGGACACGGTCCGCATGAACGCGAAGGCCCTCGTTTTCGTGTAGTTCGTGTATTACGTGGTTCCACAAACCCCGAGGTGCGGACCGGTTGCATGCGGGGACGAGGCCGCCTGCCTGCTGCCGACGGTGCGTGCAAAGAAGCCATGCGAGGTGCTTCAACGCCGCGCAGGGTTGGAACCACGAAATTCACGGAATACACGAAAACCAAAGCCCACCGGCCCAATGCAACGGATGAGGCATGGCGCGTTTCGTGGGGGCGCTCCCATGCGCCCCATCCCCCGGGACCGCGCCCGTCCCCGGGCGCACCCCCCATGGCCCTTCCCACGCCCTGCGGCGGCCGGGGACGGCCGCGCTCCCAGGTGATCTTGGTTCAAGGGTGCGGGATCGGGCGAAGGGTGCGCCGCGTGGGGGCACGCGGCCTGAGACGGGCTCAGGGGTGGTGTAGGCCGGGTGCCCCATAAGCGTTAACCTTGGTCTGCTTCATCCCCGCATCAGGGGAACCGCGCACCATGGACGGCCCACGAAGACTCGGGTCCACGGACACGATCCGCGGGCACGAGAAGACCCTCTTTTTCGTGTGTTTCGTGTGTTTCGTGGTTCCAACCCTTGGCCGCCCTCAAGCACCTCGCATGGCTTCCCTTCACCTACCCGAGGCAGCACGCG
>CAIYFP010000009.1 GCA_903925515.1 uncultured Verrucomicrobiota bacterium | reverse complement strand
GACGGCCATTTCCCTGCCTTGAAGCCCTCGTCAACTGCCGTTTTGAGGTTCAACCCTCCGTCGGCGCAGCGCGAGGCGAGAACCGGGCCCTCAGGAACGGCTTGCGCACGGACCAGGGCCGCGCCTTGGGGGTTGGCTCCCGGCCGCGGCCAGTCCAGCCTTTCTCCCCGAACCACGATGAACGCGATTCGCCTCGGATTGATCGGCCTCGGCAACATCGGGCGTCACCACGCCGCCTACCTCCTCGACGGCAAGGTGCCGCGATGCGAGCTCGTCGCCGCCTGCGCCTCCACCCCCAGCAAGCTCGAGCCCCTCGCCGCACGGGGCGTCCGCCCCTGGACCGATGCCGCCGCGCTGCTCCGAAGCGGCACGATCGACGCCATCCTCATCGCGACCCCCCACTACTCGCACACCGAGCTCGGCATCGCCGCCCTGGAGGCGGGGCTCCACGTGATGGTTGAGAAGCCCATTTCCGCCCACAAGGCGGACGCCGAGCGCCTGCTCGCCTGCGCCGGCTCCCACCCAAGGCAACTCCTCGCGGGCATGTTCCAGCTTCGCGTCGAACCCCGATACCAACGCATCCGCGAAATCCTCCAGTCCGGCCAGCTCGGCCGCGTCGTGCGCGTCAACTGGATCAACACCGACTGGTTCCGGACCGACGCCTACTACGCGAGCGGTGGATGGCGCGCCACATGGAAGGGCGAGGGCGGCGGCGTCCTCCTCAACCAGTGCCTCCACAACCTTGACGTCCTCGGCTGGCTCCTCGGAAGGCCCTCCAGCGTCCGCGGCTTCTGCGGCTTTGGACGGAACCATTCCATCGAGGTCGAGGACGAGGTCACCGCCTACCTCGGATATCCTGGCGGCGCCACCGGCGTCTTCGTGGCCAGCACCTCCGAGGCCCCGGGGACCAACCGCCTCGAGATCGTTGGCACCCTTGGCCGCCTCGTCCTCGAGGACGGCCGGCTTCGCCTCGTGCTCAACTCCTGCGACATGCACGAGTTCCTCCGTTCCGCGACGGGCGGCTTCACCAAGCCCGAGGTCGTCGCCTCCGAAATCCCCTTCGACAACGCCCCCGCGCCTCACGCCCAGCTCATGGAGAACTTCGTCCATGCCATCCTCGACGGCGCCCCGCTCGTCGCGCCGGGCTCCGAAGGCATCCTCTCCGTGGAGCTCGCCAACGCGATCGTGTTCTCCGCCCTCGAGGGACGTGACATCCCCCTGCCCCTCGATGGCCACGCATGGGAGGCCCGGCTCCGGCAGCTCGTCGCCACCTCGCGCCACGAGAAGAGGGTCGCCGCCGGCGGCACCGACGACTTCGCCGCGTCCTTTCGCCGCTGACGGGCCGGCCGCGGCGCATGCCCACGCGGGTCCCCAAGGCCTTGCGCAAGGAGGAGGGAAGCTCTCGATCCACAAGCGGGCGAGTTGCGGCAGGCTGCGTGCCAACACGGGGTCGGATCGGATGGGCGACTGCGGCATGCGCGCGGGTGGCCACATCCCAAGTGAACTCGGCGTCCATCTGCCATGAAGCCGGAGGCTTCCCAGCGTGTAGCCGGTGGTCGAGG
>CAIYFP010000008.1 GCA_903925515.1 uncultured Verrucomicrobiota bacterium | reverse complement strand
CAAGGTGTTTGCAGACCTTGCTGGTGACCTTACCCGCAAGGGCATTGGCCTATCAATCCAAGGCAGCGGCAATTTTGAGGTGCAGTGTCACAACGGAACCAGCCTTTCCAAATCCACCACAGGGACAACCGGGCTTTCCAACACGAACACCGTCAATGTTGAGGTGATGAGTGATGGCCTTGGAAATGTAACCCTGTGGGTCAATGGCGTTCAGACCGCAAGCGTGACGGGTGGCCCAACGGGTGACGGCACAAGCACGGCCAATTCTTTTGTTTTCGAGATACAAAACACCGGCACGGCCTCCGCAACCTCTGCCCTCTCAATCGGGCAATCCTACATTTACCAAATAGACTGATGGAAACCACCTACCGCATCACCCTGCTGGGGCTACCGATTGACACCAGCGTTTGCCCGCCCGCAATCGTCCCCGCCATCTTCCCGGCGTTTGACGGCTGGCCTGTCACGCTCTCCTCGGAGTCAATCACCGTCACCGCCCCCTCCCCGCAGACCCCCGCCGACCTCGGCCCCCTCGTCAAGGTCGAGGAGGTCGCCGCGCCGTGAACCCCAAGCGGCTCCCGCGGGCCGTCCTGCTCGCCGCCGCCTTCCTCTGCACCTCCTGCTCGCCCACCCGCCGCACGCCGCGAGCCCTCCACGACGCCCAATACTACCTCGACCAGGAGCACCAGCGCTGGATGCGGACCCACTACCCCGATCACCCTTCAACCCGACAACTCCCCCCATGCTCTACCTCCTCCTCCTCGCCCTCGTCGCCGTCGCCGCCTTCTTCGCCGGAGCCCACAACGCCAAGCGCGCCCTCGCTTTGAAGGCCGCCGCGAAGTCGGCCGCCGACGCCATCAAGAAGTAAGCAGTCGACACGTCCGCCCCGATGCGTCGATTCATCGCCATTTTTTCGACGTGTCTTGCCCTCTCGGGGTGCGCCCTTCGTGAATCCTCCCTGGGCTCGGGCGCGGGGGCCGCGGTCGACGCCTACGCCAACGCCGCGGACGACGTCATGAACCGCGCCGCCGCCTCGGTGGTCGTAGCCAAGGAAGCCACCGCCGCCGGCCGCACCTCCGTCGCCTCCGCTGAGCTGTCGCTCGCCGAGGCCATCCTCCCCCGCCCCTCCCCTTCCTCGGTCACACGCGCTCGCGCTCGCGCGGTCGCCGCCGACCCCGCCGAATACGACCGCGCCGCCATCCTCGCCGACAAGGCCCAGCGCGACCTCGAAACCCTGTGGGGCTTGGTCGAGAAGGACAAGGGCCGCGACGCCGCCGCCATCGCCCGTCACGAGGCCGACCTAGAGGCCCGACGCGACCTTCTCATCACCGGCCTCGGCGGCCTCATCATCCTGGCATGCCTCGCCGCCTTCTTCTGGGGGACGTCCTTCGGCGTCTCTAAGTCCGAGGCCATCGGCGGGTTCCTCCTGGGCGCCGCCGTCGCCGTCATCCCGCACGTCATGGCGAACGAGTACGCCGGCTGGGCGATCGGTGCCGCCGCCTTCCTCGCCGTCGCCAAGCTAGGGCACGTGCTCTTCATCCGCCGCACCCGCTGCGCGCCGCCCAACCCCTACGCCAATGCGAAAGCCCAAACGCCGCCGCAAGCCGGTCCCCGTGATTGAGCGCAAGTTGGGGCGGCACAGGTGCATCGGTCTCGCCGTCGAGGAGGACGGCAGGCAGCGCATCGAAATAGACCCTCGCCAGCCCGAGAAAGAACGGCTGAACACCCTCATCCACGAGGCTATCCACCTCGCCGACTTCGACATCCCGGAGTCCAAGGTCATCCGCCTCGCCAACAAGGCCGCCGACGTCGTCTGGCGCCAGGGCTACCGCCGCACCGTCGAATGAGCGCCGCACCCGTCACGCCCCCCGAGTCGCCCGACCTCTGGGCTGACGCCGTGCGCGCCGCACCCCTAGGCGCCGCCGCTTTCCTCGCCCGCGGCCTACTGTCCCAGGAGCGGCTCTCATGGGGCTACCTCGTCCGCTCTGGGTTCGCCGCCGCCGTGGTTGCCGTGATCGTGGGGCTCGCTATCCGCGACCACATCGCCTCGGAGTCTTTGCGCTTCGCCTGCGTGGGGCTGGCCGGCTTCTCGGCCCCCGAGCTCGTCGACGCCGCCATCCGCTGGACAAAAGCAAAAGCCGAGGCAAAGGTGCGCGAGGCCGAGGCGAAACTAAAACCCCGTGGCAAAGCAAAGGGCACAGGAAAGCGCGGGCGTTGACCCCGTGGCGCTGGCCCTAGCCGGCGCGCTCCTCATCTCATCCTGGGGTGCTTGGCGCGTGCATCGTGCGGCGCAGGCTGTCATCGACGCGGCGAACGACCGCGACACCTATGTCCTATTCGTCACCGATGAGGGGCTCAAGTCCGACAACGCCGCCCTCGCGGAGAAGGTGAATGCCGGGCAGGCCGCGCTCCTGCAGGCGCAGTCGGAGGCCGTGCTCTTGATGGTCGCATGCGCGGCGATCGGAGCCGCCTTGACTTGGCGGACGTTTCGGAAAAGGTGATAGGCATGACGGCTCCCGGCCCTCTGCCTACGGGCATGGTTTCTCTCGGGGGTCATTCTTTCGGAGGGTTGGCTCAATGGTTGGTCCCGCAAGGGATGGCAACACAGCACCGTGGGGATTAACCGCGGAAACGCGGGTTCAAGTCCCGCACCCTCCTCCTCTTTAGATTGGTCAGCCCTCTTGCGTCGAATACGGCGGGTTAAT
>CAIYFP010000007.1 GCA_903925515.1 uncultured Verrucomicrobiota bacterium | reverse complement strand
CCTTTCGCCACGGTCCAGGGCGCGGATGGAACCGAGGTCAAGGCGGTGACGCCCATCCCCGTGCTGAGGACGCTCGCGACGGAGGGGCGTGCGGACCTGAAACTGGGCTCGGTCATGGCCTTGCGCGGCCCCATCCAAGAGCAGGTGACGGTCAAGAAGGGCGGGTTCTTCTCGCGCCCGTCCACCACCACCATCCGTAAGCGGGTCTTCGTGTTCGCGGCGATGGGTGCGCCGGTGGACAAGGTCGTGCTGCACGAGGCGCCCGATGCCATCCGGAAGACGCCCGCGCGGCCCTGGGCGGCGACGTTCTCGCCGGACGGCAACTGGCTGGCGACGACGTCCGGGTGGGACAACCCCGTCGAGCCCGGCGGGCTGGTGGTGTGGAACCTTGCGGAGTCCAAGGCGCGTTGGGTGTGGAAGCAGGAATCCACGATCCGCTGCGCCGCGTTCTCTCCCCGTGGCGAATGGATTGCCTTCGGGGACTTCGCGGGCGTGGTGCGGGTGCTGGACATGGCGACCGGCGAGGTGGTCCGCGAGTTCCCGCCGTTGGCCAAGCTGGTGAACTCGGTCGCATGGATGCCGGACGGCCGCCGGCTCGTGATCGGGGGCTTCGACGAGTCGGTACGCGTTCACGAGGCGGCAACGGGACGTCCGTTGCTCTCGCGCAAGCTGGGGGCGGGGGTGACGTCGGTGGCCGTGTCGGCCGACGGGCAACATGTCGCGGCGACGACATGGGACGGGCGGGTGCACTGGATGGAGGCGGCTGGACTGAAGCCGGTGGGCGGTGCGATGGAGACGTTTGCCGCGACGACGGGCGAGAAGGGTCCTCGCATGGCCGAGTGGGTGTTCCTCACGCCGGATGGGAGGAAGGCGTTCACGGGCAACTGGGACGGGACGGTGCAGGCATGGGACGTGGGCCGGGAGGGGTTGGTGAAGTCGTCCGGCCCGTTGCCGCTGCCTGCGGGCGTGGGCCCCGGCGTGAACCAAAACCTCCAAGGGGGCGCGTTGTCGCCGGATGGCACGCGCCTGGCCGTGGGTTGGTCGGACGGGACCGTGACGACGTGGGACGTGGCGACGGGACGGCTGGAGGGCGAGATGCGCGCGCATTCGGCTCGTTGCATGGGGCTGGGGTTCTCGCCGGATGGGACGCGGTTGGCGACGACGGGCTGGGACTTGAAGACGCGGGTGTGGGACGTGGCGACGCGTCGGCGGTTGTCGGAATGGTGAGTGGTTGAACCGGGCGGGTGCTTGCGGCGAATAGGCCCCATAATCACCGCAGGAATTGCGGTGATTGGACGGCTTCGAGGGAAAGCTCACCACGTCCAAGTGGGCCAAGCTGGCCAAGTGTTCGCCGGACACGGCCCTGCGCGACATCGGGGACTTGGTGACGCGCGGAATCCTGCGCAAGGCCGAGGCTGGGGGCCGTAGCACGAGCTACGACCTGCCCGTGCCGGAGTGACTGCCCGACGACGTGGGGCCGCGATCCGGGCACGGGAAGCGTGCACAGGCCTCGGCCGGGACGGCAGCGCCGCGTTCCCGCCCTGCGTCCTGCGCATCTTCTGGCCTTTTCGGTTGCGGGACCGTCCCGGCGTGCGGCTTTCTATTCCGCAACAATCTTATGAAAGCCTCCCTTGCCTCGTGGCGTGCCGTGCCGTGGACCCGCCCCGCTTGCTGGATCTTGCCGGCCATGGCGTGCGTCGCCACGGCCCTCTCCGCGATGGCGTCGGGACATGTCATCCCCAAGCCCGCGCCCGGGCCGCACACGCGGGCCCTGGAGACGGCGCTGGACCGGTACGTGGCCACGCCCGACCCGGCGTTTGAATGGAGGACGGTGGCGGTGACGGACGTGCCGGGCGGGAAGGTGGCGTCGATCGCGATGACGTCGCAGCGGTGGCTGACCACGAACGAGGTCAACCGCACGGAGTGGAAGCATTGGCTCACGGTGGTGCGGCCTTCGGGGACGGTGGGTGATTCGGCGTTGCTCTTCATCGGGGGCGGCGCGAACCGGGACGAGGCGGCGCCGAAGCCGGGCAAGGAGCTGCTGATGATCGCGGCTGCGACGCGGTCGGTGGTGGCGGAGCTGAAGATGGTGCCGAACCAGCCGCTGGTGTTTCACGGGGACGGCAAGGAGCGTGTGGAGGACGACCTGATTGCGTACACGTGGGACCAGTACGTGCGAACCGGGGATGAACGCTGGCCGGCGCGGTTGCCGATGACGAAGTCGGCGGTGCGCGCGATGGACGTGATCCAGGCGTGGACGGGGAGCGCGGCGGGCGGCGGGGCGGCGGTGAAGGGGTTCGTGGTGGCGGGTGGGTCGAAGCGCGGATGGACCACGTGGACGACGGCGATCGTGGACAAGCGGGTGGTGTCGATCTGCCCGATCGTGATCGACGTGCTCAACATGCAGCCCTCGATGCAGCATCACGTGCAGGCGTACGGGTTCTTCGCTCCGGCCGTGGGCAATTACACCCAGCAGGGCATGATGGACTGGTTCGGCACGCCCGAGATGCAGGCGTTGCAACGCATCGAGG
>CAIYFP010000006.1 GCA_903925515.1 uncultured Verrucomicrobiota bacterium | reverse complement strand
GTTCCTCTTACGGCGAGATGAAGCAGAGCAAGGTTAACGCTTGTGAGGCACCCGGCGTACCACCCTGACCGGCCCATTCCAACCTCAACCGCCGGGTGAGGTCTCGGATAGATCCCACAGGGCCCCTTTGCCTTGATGGGACGGCCATTTCCTTGCCTTGAAGCCCTCTTCAACTGCCGTTTTTAGGGTGATGGCAGGGTTCCCTGCTTCGGGGTTGGGCACCCCGGAGACTGCGATCCTCGCGTCATGGCGGCATGGCGTGAGAAATTCCCCGTTGCATGCACGTCGGAATCCGTGCGTGAGACGCCTTGGGTTTTTTCCACGCCAAGACGCCAAGAGCACCTGTCTCATCAACCCTCCGTCGGCACAGCGTGAGGCGAGAACCGGTCACTCGGGAAGTGCTTGCGCGTGGATTTGGGTCTCCCGCTCGCCGCTTGCCTCGTCCCCCCGCCTTGGCAAGCGTTGCTCCTCTTGCGCGCTACGCCGTCCATGGTCATCGCTGCCGTCCTTGCCCGCCTCGTCGCCGTGGCCGGCGAATGGCCCAACACGGCCGCCGCACCTCCACCATGGCACCCCTTCGGGCCCCTGTTCTCCGACGTCTCCCTCGCCCTCGCCCCGGGCAATGGCATGGAAGCCCTCGGCCCGCTCTGGGCCACCTACGAGGCCGATGACGTCCGCTCATGGCGTATCGCCCCCCTCTTCTCCCGGGAACTGGACCCCATATCCGACCGCGACGAATGGGACGTCTTGTTCCCGCTCTCCACCTACGACCGGTTCGGCACCGAGTGGCAGGTCCAGTTCCTCCAGATGCTCCGCTTCTCCGGTGGCGCTTCCGTCGATGGCGACATCAAGCGCCGGCAGACCCTGTTCCCCCTCTACTTCCGCCAGCACAGCCGCAGCGGCACCAACGACTACCTCGCCATCATCCCCTTCTACGGCCACGTCCGAAACCGCCTGTTCCGCGACGAGGTCAGGTTCGTGCTGCCACCCTTGTGGGTCGAAAGCAGCAAGCGCGGCATGGTCACCAAGAACTTCCTCTTTCCAGTCTTCCATGTCCGCACCGGCGCCGGCACCACCGGATGGCAGGCATGGCCCCTCCTCGGAGCCGAGTCCCGCTCCCCGTCCGTCCGCACCAACGCACTCGACGAACCCGAGGTTGTCCCGGGCCATTCCCTGAAGTTCCTAGCATGGCCCTTCCTCCTGCACGAAAAGGCCGGCGTGGGCGGGCCCAACCCCACCACCAACTTCTTCGCCTTCCCATGGTACCTCCGCACCCGCTCCCCCCAGATGGACTTCACATGGTGGATGGGCTTCAGCCACCGCACCCGGCGGGCGGACAACTTCGAGGAGTGGGCCTACCCATGGCCCTTCCTCGGCCATGCTCGCGGCCCCGGGAAACATGCGGACCGCTTCTTCCCATTCTGGGGCAAGGCCACCAACGCCACCCAGCAAAGCGACTTCCTGCTCTGGCCCCTCTACACCCACCGCCGACTCCAGTCCGGAACCCTCGACCGGGAACGCTTCCGCATCCTCTTCATGGGCTATTCCTCCACACGCGAGGAGGACACCACCACCGGCCGCGCCGCCAAGCGCCGCTCCCTCTGGCCCCTCTTCACATGGCGCAGGCAGGCCGACGGCAAGGAACGCCTCCAAGTCATGGCGCCCGTCGAACCCGCCATGCCCGGCAACAAAAGCGTCGAACGCCTCTACTCCCCTCTCTGGTCGGTCTGGCGCAGCGAGTCCGACCCCGCCCGCAAAACCGCCTCGCGCTCCCTCCTCTGGAACCTCTGGCGACACGAGCGCTCGGGCGCCCAATCCCGCGCCTCCTTGCTCTTCGGCGCCATCCAGTCACGCACCGGGCCCCATGGCCGGTCATGGCGCATCATGGGACTCCCACTTGGCAGCTCCCCAACCCACGTCCCGGCAATCCCGGTTGGCCCCGCGTCCCCCAACATGGTTCCATCCCGCCCGCACTGACATGTTTCGAGACTTGGGCATCATGATCGTCTTGCTTGGAAGGGTTGTTGCCGCCCTCCCAAGGGCCGCGCGCCGCCGCCGCGCCTTCGCAGAGCAACTCCATGAGATCGGCAACGCCAGCCTCCTCATGGCCTCCCTCCTCTCCTTCTTCATCGGCGGCGTCCTCTCCCTCCAGGCAGGCTCCGTCCTCGTCGAGCGCGGCATGGGCACCCAGCTCGGCGGCCTCGTCGGACTCTCCCTCTGCAAGGAGCTTGCTCCCGTCATGATGGCCATCCTCCTCGCGGGCCGCATCGGCTCCGCCATGGCCGCCGAGCTCGGCTCCATGAACGTGTACCAAGAGGTGGACGCCCTCCGCACCCTCAACATCTCCCCCGTCGAGTTCCTCGTCCTCCCGCGCGTCCTCGCCTTCACCGTCGCCCTCCCCTGCCTGGTCATCTTCGCCAACCTCGTTGGCTGGATCGGCGGCGCCGTCATCGCCGCCTTCAACCAAGACGTCGCCGTTCCCGTCTCCACCTTCATCTCCAACCTCCGCGAGATGATCCAGCTCCACGACATCCTCAACGGCCTCGCCAAGTCCCTCGTGTTCGCCGTCGCCGTCTCCCTCGTCTGCTGCCACCACGGCCTCCAAACCCGCGGCGGCCCCCGCGGCGTCGGCCGCTCCGTCACCAAGGCCGTCACCAACTCCATCGTCCTCATCCTCCTCCTCGACTACGCCCTCACTCGCCTCCTCCTCCCCTTCGACCCATGAACGACGCCTCGCCCCAGCCTCCCCCCATGGCCGGCGTGTCCGTCGCCGTCCATGACCTCCACAAGTCCTTCCGCAACCAGCACGTCCTCCGCGGCGTCAACCTCGACGTCCCCCCCGGCGAGCTCCTCGTCCTCATGGGCCCCAGCGGCTCCGGCAAGTCCGTTTTCCTCCGCCACCTCATCGGCCTCGAATCCCCGGACTCCGGCACGGTCCTTATCGACGGACACGCCCCCTCCGAGGATCTCCGCTCCCGCCTCCGCCTTGCCATGGTCTTCCAAAGCGGCGGACTCCTCAACTCCCTCACCGTCGGCGAAAACGTCGGGCTCTACCTCGCCGAGCACCGCCTCGCACCGCCCGACGAAATCCAACGCATCGTCGCCCAGAAACTCGCCTTGGTCCGCCTCCCGCAAGACTCCGCCTC
Organism: uncultured Verrucomicrobiota bacterium; assembly: GCA_903925515.1. Classification (GTDB taxonomy): domain Bacteria; phylum Verrucomicrobiota; class Verrucomicrobiia; order Limisphaerales; family UBA9464; genus UBA6176. The sequence goes on along the minus strand of CAIYFP010000006.1, from coordinate 1,400 downwards.
CAAGCTCCCCTCCGAGCTCTCCGGCGGCATGCGCCGTCGCGCCGCCATCGCTCGCGCCCTCACCATGAACCCCCAGCTCGTCCTGTTCGACGAGCCCACCGCCGAACTCGACCCCCTCGTCGCGCTCGCCATCGGCCGCGAAATCGTCGCCCTCAACCGCCAAACACGCGCCACAACCGTTGTCGTCACCCACGACCGCGACCTCGCCTTCGGCATCGCCCACCGCATCGCATTCCTCTCCGACGGCCAAATCACGGCCGTCGGCTCCCCGGACCAAATCCGCTCCAGCAAGCTCCCCCTCCTCCAAGACTTCCTCGCCGCAGACTTCTCCCCCGAACCCCATTCCCCCGAGTCCCCATGAAGACCTCCCTCGAAACCCGCCTCGGCATGTTCGCCGTCCTCGTCGCCATCGCCGCATTCCTCCTCCTCGAGCTCGGCGGCGGACTCCATTGGTTCAAGCAAGGCATCACCGTCCGCGCCCGCTTCAACGCCATCCAGGACCTCAAGGTCGGCGACCCCGTCAAGCTCGCCGGCGTCCCCATCGGCCGCGTCACCTCCATCCAGCTCGCCGCCGACAAGGTCGAGGTCGCCTGCCGCATCAACCGCGACGCCCAGCTCCGTACCGACTCCACCGCCTCCATCCGCTTCACTGGGCTCCTCGGACAAAACCACGTCGCCCTCGACTTCGGCTCCCCCAACGCACCCGTCGTCGCCAACGACGCCCTCCTTCTGTCGCGCGAACAACCCGACCTCGGCTCCCTCATGGACAAGCTCCAGGGCGTCGCCGAAGGCGTCCAATCCCTCACCAGGTCCTTCTCCGGCCAGGAACTCTCCAAGCTCCTCGGCCCCGCCGCCGAAATCCTCAAGGACAACCAAGCACGCATCACCGCCATCCTCTCCAACACCCATGCCGTCACCGTCCAGGTCGCCTCCGGCAAGGGCACCGTCGGCCGCCTCCTTTACGACGAAACCCTCCACCAAAACGCCCTCGGCCTCTCCACCAACCTCAACGAGCTCTCCTCCGACGCCAAACGCCTCCTCTCGGACTCCCGCTCGCTCGTCGCCGACGCCCGCAAGATCACCGGCGCCGTGGACAAGGGCGAGGGCTCCGTCGGTCGTCTCCTCCGCGATGACACCCTCGCCAAGGACCTCACCGCCGCCTCCACCGCCCTCAAGGAAATCCTCCAGAAGATCAACTCCGGCCAAGGCTCCGTCGGAAAGCTCGTCAACGACGAATCCTTCCTCCGAAACGTCAAGATGACCCTCCAGAAGGTGGACAAGGCCACCGAGGGCCTCGAAGACACCGGCCCGCTCCAGGTCATCGGCACCGCCGTACAAACCCTGTTCTAGCAACGCTCTCCCCCTCCCCCCTCCCCCGTCGCCCATCGCCCATCGCCCCT
>CAIYFP010000005.1 GCA_903925515.1 uncultured Verrucomicrobiota bacterium | reverse complement strand
GTGTCGTGTCTCACAAATCGCTGGTGTTTCGTTGCTCCAAGAATGCCCCGGGGCAAGGCGTGAGGACGGAGCCTACCCGCAGCGGTCTGTGACGGACGAACCACGAAGCCCCGGGGCATTCTTGGAGCAACCCGAAGGGCCGCGGCTCTTTTCGCGTCCCACGTCGTGGCTCGCTCCTCACAGACCTCTGCAGGTCTGCTCGTCACTCGCGCCTCGTTGGACACGAAAATCCTTCGCGGCGAAACACCAGCCATTGGTGAGACACGACACTAGGGCGTTGGGCCGCGGTCGTGGCGCTGTCATGGGCACGGCGCGGGTGGGAAGTGGCTTCGCCCCGTGGGCGTGACGAACGGCCGGAGTATGGGTTTGACGGAGGGGAGGGGTGTTGCTGAATAGGGGGGTTCCCCCGGTGAGGTACGTTCCATGAAAACATCGCGATTGTTCCGTTGGACCTCTGCCATGGCAGCCATGCTTGCTGCGGCAGGAGGGCTTCGTCTCCACGCCACCGTCCTTGACAACTTCGACGCCGGCGCGCGTTCGGGCTGGGAGGATGCAAACCCCGGCAACCTTCCGGCGGCCGTACTGCCCGAGCCGGGCGGGCGACAGGGCGGGGGCCAGTTCACGTTCAACATGCCGCCGATCGGGCAGGCCTACTTCATGTCGAGCCGGAAGGTGAGCGAGACCTTCGAGCTGAAGGAAGGGCGCACGGTGGAGTACCGGGTGGACATGGTGAGCGGGCGCGGCGGGGATTCGTTCGCGGTTCTGGCGTTCATCCCGCAGGCGACCGGCCCCAACACCTTGGCGGGCTACGGCGTCGCCAAGTCGGAGACGGACATCCTGATCACGAAGGGAATCAACAGGTACTTCCACAACGAGAACCCGGCGACCCCCATCAAGAACAGCAACGTGACCCTCGTCCTCAACCTCCGCGCGGAGGGCGGGTCGGTGCACGTGACGGGGCGCGTGCTGGACAAGGACGACGGCAACAAGGTGCTGTTCGAGAAGACCTACGTGGACACGCCCGCCGCGGACGTGTTCCGGACGGGGACGGACTCCCCGGCCGCGCCGTTCATCGGCCTTCCTGGCAACTTCGTCCTGTACCTGTACGGCGACGGCGGCAAGGACCCGGCCGGGTACCAGGTCGTGTATGACAACGCCGAGACCTTCGTGACGGACACGGTCGTGCTGGACGACTTCAACGGCCCGGCGAAGTCGGGCTGGGAGGACAAGAACCCGGCGAACCTGCCCTTGCCACCGTCGGTGCAGGCGGACGGCAAGCTGGCCTTTGCGATCCCCGCCATCGGGCAGGCGTACTTCACGTCGGCGCGCAAGACGACGGCGACGTACGAGCTGAAGGAGGGGACGCGCCATGAGTTCGCGGTGGACATGGTCTCGGGACGCGGCGGGGACTCGTTCGCGGTGCTTGCATGGATCCCGCTGGCAACGGGGGCCAACAGCCTTGCGGGCTATGGCTTGGCGAAGTCCGAGACGGACATCCTCGTCACGAAGGGGATCAACAAGTACTTCATGGCCGAGAACCCGGCCGCCCCCATCAAGAACAACAACGTCCGCCTCACGCTCCAGTTGACGGCGCGGAACGGCGCCGTGGAGATCGTGGCGCGGGTCCTGGACAAGGACGACGGCAACAAGGTGATCTTCGAGCGCTCGTTCGTGGACACGGCGGCGGCGGACATCCTCTCGGACGGCACGGACAGCCCGGCGGCTCCGTTCATGACGGAGGGCAACGTGGTCCTGTACCTGTACGCGGACGGCGGGGCGGACCCGGCGGGGTACCAAGTCGTGTATGACAACCTGACCGTCTCCGCGCCGCCCGCCGGCGCGAACGTGCCGCCGACGATCTCGGGGGTGTCGCCGTTGAAGGGGGCGAAGCTGTTGCCGACGACGACGCGCGTGAGCTTCCAGGCGTCGGACGACAAGGCGCTGCCGGACGCGGGGCTCAAGGTGACGGTGAACGGCGTGGCGTACACGAAGGCCAACGGGCTGGACGTGGGTGCGGCCGGCGCGACGCGCACGGTCTCCCTCGGCGGCCTTGAGGCGAACAAGGACTACGCCGTGGAGTTGAGCGTGACCGACTCCGACGGCGAGACGCGCACGGAGACGCTTTGGTTCGACACGTTCACGAACGCGAACCGCTACGTGGAGGCCGAGGACTACAACTTCGAGGGCGGCAGCTTCTTCAACCTGCCGGTCCGAACGGCCGAGGGCGGCGGCGCGGGGGACAACTCCTTCACGGACCGCGCGGGCGTCGCGGGCGTGGACCTGAACGAGACCCGGGAAGCGCCCAATGGCGGCGACACGATGTACCGGACTCAGGACGCGGTGCGGATGCAGCGGACGCTGGACCCGGTGCGCGCGGAGTTCAACGCGGACCTCGGCGTGTACGACTACGACGTGGGCGACCTCGCGTCGGGCGAATGGCTGAACTACACGCGCAACTTCGCGACGGGCACGTACGCGGTGTACCTGCGGCAGGCGGTGGTGAACCTGCCGCAGACGGAGAGCGTGCTCGAGTTGGTGACCGGCGACCGCACGCAGCCCGGCCAGACGGTCAGGGTCCTCGGGTCGTTCTTCGCGAAGGCGACGGGCTACACCTACCGGAACTTCCCGTTGACCGACGGCACGGGGTTGAACCCGGTGTTGGTGCGCCTGAGCGGGGTGGCCACGTTGCGGCTGCGCACGGTGACGGCGGACGCGGGCGGGGGCGGGCGTTACATGAACTACCTTGTGTTCGTGCCCGTGGCGAACACGGGCGTGCAACGGGCTTCGGTGGCGTCGTTGTCCCCGGCGTCGGGCGAGTCCGTCCAGACGGTCGCCCCGGAGATCATGGTGGCGATCGAGAACCGCGACACGACGGTCAACCTTGCCTCCGTGAAGCTCGCCGTGGGCGGGTCCGACGTGGCGGCGACCGTGACCGCGACCGCCACGGGCGCGAGCGTCCGGTATGCGTTGCCAGCGTTGCCGCCTTCGGGTTCGGCCGTGGCTGCCTCGGTCCGGTTCCAGGACAACGAGGGCGCGGACGTGTTGTCGTCGTGGACCTTCACGGTGACGTACCTGCAACTGGACCCCGCAACCCGGTTCGCCGGCAAGGGCGTCACGCGCGGCCTGAACTACAGGCTGGTGCAGTCGCCGCCCGAGAACGGCGCGCTGGAGAACAGCCTTGCCCGTGCCGAGGACCAGTTGAACCCCAACGGCCCCTACACGCGCGCCGTGGACGTGTCCGGCGTGACGGACGTGGTCAACTACTCGCAGAACGCGTCGTCCGGCGGCGGCGATGGCCTGTTTGGCAACGACCTGCCGTTCCCCGGCGAGGACCCGAACGTGGGCAACGACAACTACGCCGCCTCGTTCGTGGCATGGCTGGAGCTCCCCGCCGGGATCACCCGGTTCGGCGTGGTGAGCGACGATGGCTACAAGGTGGCCTCGGCGGTGACGCCGGGACCCTCCACGGCGCCGCTGGAGTTCCACAACGGCGGCCCGGCGGACGAGCGGTTCGACGTCGTGGTGCCCGAGGCGGGGCTCTATGCGTTCCGGTTGGTGTGGTACGAGCGCACCGGCGGGGCGCACGTGGAGTGGTTCACGGAGGACCGCGCGACGGGCGCGCGCACGTTGATCAACGACGCGGGCGGCATCCGGGCGTTCGCGACCGTCGAGGCGGTCGCGCCGTCCGTCGTGCTGGAGTCGGCGGCGGCGCTGGGCGGTTCCTTCGCGCCTGAACCGGGTGCGGTGGTGGACCCGGCCGCCGGGACCATCCGGGCGCCAGCGGGCGCGGGCGACGCGCGGTTCTACCGGTTGAAAGGCGCGAGCACCATCGACTCGATCACGCTGGAGGGCGGGAACGTCGTGTTGCGGTACCGCTAGACATCGACCGACCCGACGGGGTCTTCAGGGGCCGTCGCATGGGAAGAACCCGTGCGACGGCCGTTTCATGTCGGGACGGTTCAGCCGCGGACGGAAGCCAGCCGACGCGGGCGGGGTTTGGCGACGGCGGGGGCGGGTTCAAGGTCGATGACCTTGTGCATTTGCTGGAACCACCACTCGGCGCGCTCGCGGTTGCAGGGACGGGGCACGCGACGCGCGGGGCGCGGGGAATGCGCGAGGTCGAGCCCCAGTTGGGTGCGGCCTCCAAGAACCTGTTCATTCATGGGCGCATGATGCGGGAGGGGGTGGGACATACGTTGTCCGGGGGTGCACGGGGATGGCCATGGCGCGGGGTGGCCTTGAATCGGGGCGCGCCCCGGCCATCGCACGCGTGGAAGCTCCCGGCACGAAGTCGCCACGCCCCGTTGATTGCCAGCGCGAGGCGGCAACGTGCAGGGTTCAGGGGTGCGTTACATCGACGCCCACAATCACTTGCAGGACGAGCGGCTGGGCCCGTGGCGGGATGCAATCGTGGGAGAATGCATGGCCGCCGGGGTGGCGGGCATGGTGGTCAACGGGGCCTGCGAATCCGACTGGGACGCGGTGGAAGAGTTGGCCCGGGCGCATCCGGGCTGGGCGTTGCCGAGCCTCGGATGGCATCCGTGGTGGCTGCACGAGCAGGCGGAGGGGTGGGAGGAACGACTGGCCTTGCGGGTGGCGGCCGCGGCGGGCGCAGGCGTCGGGGAATGCGGTCTGGACCGGTGGATTCTGGAGCCCGGGGCGGCGGCGCGGCTTCGGGCGATGCCGGGGCGTGCCACGGCCGGGGCATGTGGGATGGATCAGCAAGTGGCGGTGTTGCGGGTTCACCTCAGGCTTGCAAGCGAGCTGGACCGGCCATTGAGCCTGCATTGCCTCAAGGCATGGGGAACACTGTTGGAGGAGCTGCGACGCGGTCCGCTGCCAAGGCGTGGGTTCCTGCTGCATAGCTTTGGCGGCCCGGCCGAACTGGTGCCGGAACTGGCGCGCATGGGGGCTTACTTCGGGTTTCCCGGGTACTTCCTGCATGAGCGGAAGCGTCGGCAGGCAGAGGTTTTCAGGGTGGTGCCGGCCGACCGGCTGTTGACGGAGACGGATGCGCCCGACCAAGGGCTCCCGGCGGCCTTGCAGACGCACCGTCTGCCGGACGGCGGCGCGGGACTGAATCATCCGGCGAACCTCGCGGCGGTAGGGGCGGGCCTTGCGAGGGTCCTTGGTGTTGCCGAAGGGGAGTTGCCCCGGCGGCTGGAGGAGAACTTCTCGCGCTGGTGGTTCGGGTAGGCTCAAGGCCCGGTGCGCCCATGAACCGCGCAACTCACACGCCATGAAACCCGCCAGGGCTCGGGTTCATGCGGAATGCCGAAGCAAGGGACGCACGACGCTGCCCGCCACGTCGGTCAGGCGGAAGTTGCGGCCGAGGGTCCGGAAGGTCAGTTGCCGGTGATCGATGCCAAGGAGGTGGAGGACGGTGGCGTGGAGGTCGTGCACATGGACGCGGTTCTCGGTGGCGTGATAGCCGAACTCGTCGGTGGCGCCATGGGTGATGCCGGGGGCGACGCCGCCGCCGGCGAGCCAGACGGTGAAGCCGTGGGGATGGTGGTCGCGTCCCCACGTGTTGCCACTGACCTGCGCGACGGGGGTGCGCCCGAACTCGCCGCCCCAAATCACGAGGGTGTCGTCGAGAAGCCCGCGTTGATGGAGGTCGGCGACGAGCGCGGCGGCGGGCTGGTCGCCGGCGGCACATTGGCGGCGGTGCTCGCGGTCCATGTCGGTGTGGGAATCCCAGCCGCGGTCGTAGAGCTGGACGAACCGGACGCCGCGCTCGACAAGGCGGCGCGCAAGCAGGCAGTTGCGGGCGAAGGACGGCCGGACGCCGTCGGTTCCATAGAGCCTGAGGACGGACTCGGGCTCGCGTCGGAGGTCGGTGAGCTCGGGCACGCTGGCCTGCATGCGGAAGGCGAGCTCGTAGGAGGCGATGCGGGAGGTGATTTCGGGGTCGCCGAGGGCATCATGGCGTCGTTCGTTCATCCATCGCGCGAGGTCGAGCTGCCGGCGGCGTTCCGCGATGGAGACGCCCTCGGGATTGGCAAGATGAAGGACGGGCGGGCCGCTGTTGCGGAGCGGGACGCCGGCATGGCGGGAGTCGAGGAAGCCGTTTCCCCAGAAGGACTGGAGGAGGGGCTGGCCGTCGCTGACCCCGCTGGTGAGCACGACGTAGGCGGGGAGGTCGGAGTTCTCGGAGCCGAGCCCGTAGGAGACCCATGAGCCGAGGGTGGGACGGTCCGCGAGGAGGGTTCCGCAGTTCATGAGGTGGACGGCGGGATCATGCACGTTGCTGTCGGCGTGCATGGAACGCACGACGGCGAGGTGGTCTGCGACGCGTGCAAGGTTGGGCAGAAGGCTCGAGAGGGTGATGCCCGACTGGCCGTGCCGGCGAAACGAGTAGGGGGATGGCTTGAAGGCGGGCGTGCCGCGGATGAGGGCGAACTGCTGATGGTTGCGGAGGAGGTGGGCCGGGATGGGCTTCCCGTCGAGCTGGTTCAGCAGCGGCTTGGGGTCGAAGAGGTCGATGTGGGAGGGCCCGCCCGCCATGAAGAGGAAAATCACGCGCTTGGCGCGGGGCACGAGGTGAGGCAGGCCGGGGGCGCCGCCCATGGCGCAAGGGTTCAGAAGGGACGCAAGAGCAAGCGTGCCAATCCCCGCAGCGGACCTGCCGAGGAAGGCGCGTCGGTCAAGGCCATGGGTGTTCATGGTCGGTTGAGGGCCTCGTCGAGGTTCAGCAACACGGCGGCAACCCCCGCCCATGCGCGGGCGGGGCTTGCGTTCCCGGCAACGAAGCCGAGGAAACGGTCGCGTTCCTCGGGGTCCGGATGGCGGCCGAGGACAAGCTGGAAGGCAAGGTCGAGTCGGGAGGCATCGTCGGGGACCTCACGGAGGACACGTTGGGCGAGGGCGAGTTGGGCCTCGACGAAGATGGGATCGTTGAGGGTGACCAGGGCGTGGGTGGGGAGGTTGGAGCTGTTGCGCCGCGCGATGCAGACGGTGCGGGCGGGCGCGTCGAGCAACTCCATGGTGGGATGGAGCGCGGAGCGTCGCCAGTAGATGTGCAGGCTCCTCCGGTGCCGGCCGGGGCCTTCGGTGGCGGTCCATGTTCCGGGCAGGTCGCGGTCCTCCCAGTAGCCGTCCGGCTGCGGCGGGAAGAACGGCGCGGCGTCGGGCGTGGGGGCGCCTTGCGAGAGCAACCCGGCGGCGGCAAGGGCCGAGTCCCGGAGTTGCTCCGCAGGCAGGCGCGTGCGTGGCATCCAGCCGAGCAGGCGGTTGGCAGGGTCGGGGTTGGCGGCGGGGCGGCGTGCGGACTGGCGGTAGGTGGCGGAGTTGATGACGAGGGCGTGGAGCGCCTTCATGTCCCAGCCCGACTCGACGAACTCGCACGCGAGCCAGTCGAGGAGCTCCGGGTGGGATGGCGACTCGCCCTGGAGCCCGAAGTCGGCGGGCGTACGGACGAGACCATGGCCGAAGCAGGCCTGCCAGAGGCGGTTGACAAAGACACGGGCGACGAGGGGGTTGCGGCCGTTGACAAGCCACCTTGCGAATCCGAGCCGATCGCGCGGCATCTCGTGCTCGGGGACGCCGAAGAGGGATGGCACGCCGGGGGCGACCTTGGCGCCGGGATTGAGGAAGTTGCCGCGGACATGCACGAAGGTTTCGCGTGGCATGGAGCGCTCCCTCATGACGGGGGCGGAAAGCTTCCTGCCGGCGCGTTCGATGGGAAGCAAGGGGCCGCCCTGCGCGAAGCCGCTGCCCGAATGTTCTGTGTTGTTGAACAGGGCGAACACGCGGAAGTAATCCGCCTGGGGGATGGGGTCGAACTTGTGGTCATGGCATTCGGCGCAAGCAAGGGTGAGCCCGAGCCATGCGGTTCCGGTGGTGTTGACGCGGTCCACGACGCCCTTGAGGCGGTACTCCTCCTCGGGATAGGTCTGGCCCTTGGCCTGCGGGCTGTTTCGATGGAACCCCGTCGCCACGCGTTGCGCCTCGGTGGCGTCCGGGAGCATGTCGCCCGCGAGTTGCTCGATCGTGAACTGGTCGAAGGGCATGTTAAGATTCAGGGCCTCCACGACCCACTCGCGGTACGGCCAGATGTCGCGGGGCTTGTCGTCCGCGAAACCCCGGGTGTCGGCATACCGGGCAAGGTCGAGCCAGTCCTGGGCACGACGCTCGGCGTAGTGGCGGGACGCCATGAGGCGGCGCACGAGGTCCTCGTACGCGGCGGGCGACCCGTCGTTGGCAAAGGCGGCGATTTCCGCCGGGGTGGGCGGGAGTCCGGTGAGGTCGAGGGTTGCGCGGCGCAAGAGCGTGAGGCGGTCGGCCTCGGGCGAGGGCGACATCCCATGACGTTCGAGCTCGGCGAGGACAAAGAGGTCGATCGGGTTGCGTGGCCATGCGATCCGGGCGACGACGGGCGGGTTGGCGCGGCGTGGCGGGACGAACGCCCAGTGCGGCTCGTGCCGTGCGCCCCCGGCGATCCATCGATCAAGGACGTCCCGCTGGGCTTGGGGGAGGGGCGCATGAGGCGGCGGGGGCATCCGAAGGTCGTCGTCGTGCGAGGCAATGCGGCGCACAAGCTCGCTGTCGGCCGGCCTGCCGGGAACGATCGGCACGGCGCCGGACATGGCGGGCGTCGAGGCGTTCGCGGGAAGGTCCAGCCGCAACCCGGCCTTGAGGCTGGCCCGGTCGGGCCCGTGGCACGGGAAGCATCTGTCGGCAAGGATGGGCCGGACGTCCCGGTTGAATTCCACGAGGCCCGCCATGGCGGCGGCATGGAAGGCGAGGGCGAGGATGGACGCGAGGATGGGAAGCGTTTTGGGCATCCTGCTTGCGGAGGCGTTCCCGGGCTTTGCTCCGGCTTGCATGACGCGTCCCATCTACGGCCTGCGGAGGTGCTGTGGAGGCGTCAGCCCGCGTTGTCCTCGGGAAGGGAGGAGACGTGGAGCATGCGCTCAATGGGGAGGCGCGCGCGTTCGAGAACGTGCCGGGGCAACTGGATCTGCGGACGCAGGTCCTGCATGCAGGCCAGGACCTTCTCAAGGGTGTTCATCTTCATGTACCGGCACTCGTTGCACCGACAGTGGTCGGTGGGCGCGGGAATGAAGAGCTTTCCGGGGCACTCCTTCTTCAGCCGGTGCAGCATCCCGGCCTCGGTGGCGATGATGATGGCGTCCGCCGGGCACTTGCGGCACCAGGTCACCATCTTCTCGGTGGAGCACACCTCGTCGGCGAGCATGCGGACGGCCTTGGTGCACTCGGGATGGGCGACGAGCGGGGCGCCGGGATGCTCGCGTCGGATCCGCGTGATGGCCGCATGGGTCCACTCCACGTGGACGTAGCAATTGCCCTTCCACAGGGTCATGGGTCGGCCGGTTTGCTCGGTGACCCACGCGCCGAGGTTCTCGTCCGGGACGAACAACAGGTCGCGGTCCATGGGGGCATGGCGGACGATCTTGGCCGCATTGCCGGAGGTGCAGATGACGTCGGACAGGGCCTTCACCTCGGCGGAGCAGTTGATGTAGGCAATCGTGTAGAAGTTGGGGTTGGTGTCCTGGAGGACCTTGAGCCTTGGGGCAGGGCAACTTTCCTCGAGGGAACACCCGGCATCGGCGTCCGGCAACACCACCACCTTGCCGGGGTTCAGGATCTTGGCCGTCTCGGCCATGAAATGAACCCCGCAGAAGACGATGACGTCGGCGGACGTCATGGCGGCCTGCTGGGAAAGGCCGAGGGAATCGCCCACGAAGTCCGCGACATCCTGGATCTCGGGGACCTGGTAGTTGTGGGCGAGGATGACCGCGTTGAGGCGTTTCTTGAGGGCGAGGATCTCCCGGCCCAAGGAACTGGAGGCAACGGTGCCGTCGGAAGGAAGCGTCACGTGTCGTTAGTACGGCCGGAATGAAAGATGCTCAACCGTGTTCCCCGCGGTTTTCACCCGAACGGCACGGCGTTCCCGCCTTTCCGCCGCAGGGTAATGGGGATAAAAAAGCGGGAGAAGGAAGGGATGAACACAAGGCGAGGATTTCTGAGGGCGTTGACGGCCGCCGGCGGCGGGACTGCGGCGATGGCAGCGGGCCACGGTTCGCGACGCCCGGGCGTCCGTGTGCGCCCGAGGTCCATCCCCCCGGCGGTGCCGCGCCACGTCATCCATCTGGTGGCGGACGGGATGGGTTCCGGGATCGTGGCGTGCGCCAACCATTTCTCGCACCTGACCCGTCACCGGGAGCTGACATGGCTGGGCTTGGTGCGCCGGCCCGAGACGGTCCATGCGTTGATGGACGTGCGGTCGCAGGACTCGTTGGTGACGGACTCGTCGGCTTCGGCTTCGGCGTGGGGATGCGGGGCGCGCATTCCGAACGGCAAGGTCAACCAGACGAGCACGGGCGGGAAGCTGGTGACGTTGTACGAGTTGCTGGGGGCGTCGGGGTGGAAGCGCGGGCTGGTGACGACGACGGAGATCACGCACGCGACGCCGGCTGGATTTGCGGCGTGCGTGAAGAGCCGGAACGATGGCGAGGACATTGCCCTGCAATACCTCGATCGCGGAGTGGAGGTCCTGCTGGGCGGCGGGCGCAAGCACTTCGACGGCAAGGCGCGCAAGGACAAGCGGGACCTGAAGGCCGACTTCGCGAGGCGCGGCCATGCGGTGCTGCTGACGCCCTCGGACCTTGCCTCCGCGCCCATGGACCGCCCCCTGCTGGGGTTGTTCAGCGACGGGCACATCCCGTACGTGGTGGACCAAGAGGGCGGCTTGACCCAGGTGGACCCGGTGCCGTCGCTGGCCGCGATGACGACGGCCGCGCTTCGTCACCTTTCGGGAACGGAGAGGTTCGTGTTGCAGGTGGAGGGAGGGCGCGTGGACATGGGGTGCCACAACTCCGACGCGGCGGCGGCGATCCGGGAAATGGTGGCGTTCGACGAGGCGATCGACGCGTGCCTCGGGTTCCAGCGCGAGCACCCGGACACGTTGCTGGTGATCACGACGGACCATGCGACGGGCAACCCGGGGTTGAACGGCATGGGCGACAACTACCAGAAAAGCAACGCGCACTTCCGGAACGTGCTGTCGGTCCGCCAATCCATCCCGGAGATCGCCAAGCGCCTGCTGCTGGCGGAGACGCCGAAGGACCACGAGCGGCGCCTCTTCGAGTCCACGGGCTACGTCATGTCCGCGCGACGCCGGGAATTGCTGGAGCCGTACCTCAAGAAGAAGGGGTACGCGTTGTTCGACGCGATGGCCTCGGACGTGGCGGCGCTGGGACAGGTGCTGGCCAACCACACGGGCATGGGATTCACCAGCACGGCGCACACGTCGGACCATGTGCCGTTGCTGGCGTTGGGGCCTGGCAGCGAGGCGTTCCGGGGCTTCATCGCCAACACGAGCGTGTTCGATCGCTACATGGGCTTCGCCGGCGTGGAGTTCCGGAACCGGCAGGAGCCGCTGGTGGCGGGTTACCTGCCGGACCCGGACTCGATCGAGCGGGTGCGGGAGTACGGGTGGGCCTAGTGTCGTGTCTCACAAATCGCTGGTGTTGGGTTGCTCCAAGAAGGCCCCGGGGCAAGGCGTGAGGACGGAGCATACCCGCAGCGGTCTGGGACGGACGAACAACGAAGCCCCGGGGCATTCTTGGAGCAACCCGAAGGGCCGCGGCTCTTTTCGCGTCCCACGTCGTTGCTCGCTCCTCACAGACCTCTGCGGGTCTGCTCGTTGCTCACGCCTCGTTGGACACGAAAAGCCCTCGCGGCGAAACACCAGCCATTTGTGAGACACGACACTAGTAGCGCGGGACGGAGGGGTCCACCTCATGGCTCCAGCGGTCGATGCCGCCGGAGAGGTTCCGTGCGCCATGGAAGCCGTTTGCACGAAGCCATGCGACGGCATGGGCGCTGCGAACGCCGTGGTGGCAATAGACGACGATCTCATGGGGCTGCCATGAAACGATCTCCTCGTGACGCGACGGCAGCTCGCCGAGCGGGATGAGCACGGAGCCCGGGAGCGAGGCGAACGCGTGCTCATGGGGTTCCCGGACATCGAGGAGGCGGGGCGGCTCGCCGCTGCGGAGGCGGGAGGCGACCTCGTGGGGTTGGGCCACGGTCGGAAGGGCGCCGTGCATGGTCACGCGTTGAGGGCCGCAAGGTATCGCTCGGCATCGATGGCCGACGCGCAGCCCATGCCGGCCGCGGTGATGGCTTGGCGGTAGGTGTCGTCCGAGCAATCTCCGGCCGCGAACACCCCGGGAACGTTCATGGCGGAGCCCTTGCCGGGACGGAGATAGCCGGCCGGGTTCATGTCGAGGACGCCCTTGAACAACTGGGTGTTCGGGACATGGCCGACCGCGACGAACAGGCCGGTGCAAGTAAGGACGGACTCGGCTCCGGAGACGACGTCGCGGAGGCGCACGCCCGTGACCTTGCCGGCGGCGACGTCCAGGACCTCGGTGACGACGGAGTTCCAGACGGGCTGGATCTTGGGGTTGGCCAAGGTGCGCTCGGCCATGATGCGCGAGGCGCGCAGCGTGTCGCGGCGGTGAACGAGGTACACCTTGGAGGCGAATCGGGTGAGGTAGGTGGCCTCCTCGCAGGCGGAGTCGCCCCCGCCGACGACCACGACGGGTTGGTTGCGGAACATGGGAAGCGCGCCGTCGCAGGTGGCGCAGTAGGTGACGCCCTTCTTTTCGAGCTCATGCTCGCCGGGCACGTCGAGGTGACGATGGCCCGCGCCGCTGGCCACGATGAGCGTCTGGGTGGAGACGGGCTCGCCATCGACGACGACGCGGATGGGCTTCTCGCCGAGATGCACGGAATCGACTGTCCCGTACTGGATGCGCGCGCCGAAGCGCTCGGCCTGCTTCTGGAGCCGGGTCATCAGCTCGAAGCCGTCGATGCCCTCGGGGAAGCCGGGAAAGTTCTCGACCGTGGAGGTTGTGGTGAGGAG
>CAIYFP010000004.1 GCA_903925515.1 uncultured Verrucomicrobiota bacterium | reverse complement strand
GTCGCGCCGCATCGACCGAACCGAGCGTTACCGCGTCATGTTCATCTCGGCGGTCCCTCGGGTCATCGAGGAGGCAACCGTCTGGAGCGGGTCTCGCTACGAGACCAAGACGGCCCCTTTGCTGCCAAGGGTCAGGAGCCTAAAGAAGTACTGCAGATATCCCCAGAGCCTTCGGATTGAAGAGTCGTCCTACACCCTAGGCGCCCAGGCGGTCCTGCCAGAAGGCTTCAGCCGCCGGGTCAAGGCGTCGCAGGCATGGCGGGTCGCCGTGATGTCGATGCGCTCCCAACTCCACGAAGATTGCCAGACAGGGGATTCGCCCCGGGCGCCCATCTCGCGTGTCGTTGCTGTTAGGTCATGGAGCCCCACGTTCTTTCGATTGGAGAACAACAGTGTGCCGACCATGGGAAGCGAAGGTGTCGTTTCGCTCAGGCCCACGCCCACAATCCATGCCGATCACCTTGGGGTGCCGGGGGTTGTGGGAAACGCGGCCCTGAGCGAGCCGTTTCCATGGGAGGACTACAATCGGGAGCGTGCAGCGATAATCCATGGTGGACGCCGATACCCGTTCCCGATCCTTGGCTCGGCACCGCCCGGCGCTTCCTTTGTCCCGCCATTCATGTCCATGGAGGCTTCGTTGGCCGAGCTGGAGCGGAGGTTCAACTTCGAGGGACAGTACCATGGCGAGTACCAGCGGGTCATGGAGGTTGCCCACCCATTTGAAATGGTTGACGACACGTCGTTGAGATCGCGACCGGTGGTTGTTCCGGATGCTTCGGGTGCTGACGTGTCGGAGTAGGCGGACGAGCTCGTGACTTGGCCATGAAACCAGAACATCACGACTTGTCGGCCCGACGCGGTGCTGGGGCGCGGGATTGGATGTGCGCGATGGGGTGCCTGGGATTGCTTGTTGCGGTGCTGGTGCCCGTGTTTCGCCTTGTTTGCGTGGGTTGCTGCGGCCGAGCTGACGCCGGGTTGGAATCGCATGAGGAAGAGCGTCCGGCGGGGCAGGAAGCGGGGTCCATGGAGGAGTCACCGGGCATTGTGGCACGGCCGCCGCGGCCGCCGCTGGGGGTCGAGGTTGGCCGGGCCTCGTTGCGGTTCCATGAGTTGCTGGGGGAGGCGCCTGAAGGTGTGATCGAGGAACCCACGGCGCGACTGCTTGAGGAAACGGCGGCGCTGCTGGGGATTGCGGATGTCGTGGAGGCATGGGAGGGAGCATCGGAGGGGGAGGTTCGTCGCATGGCTTGCGAGGCGACGAGGGTTGGAGGTGGGCACGTGGACGACATGCTGGGGGTGTATCCGAGGGAGGCAGGCATGGGCCCACGACGATACGAGTATTCGCGGGTGCTGGAGTCGCCGGACTTGTCCCGGTTCGTCGAGGTGTTCGAGGAGCATGGGATTGCGCGGGATGCATGCATGGAGGGAGGGTTGCTGGCGGAGGCACTTCGGTTTGCGAGCACGTTGAGGCCCATGGTCGGGCATCTTGCGGAGAAGGCTGCCGAGCATCGGGCTGCGGCGTTGCATCCTTTGTGGGGCGACGGCAACGGAACTGCGGGGAACGAATCCGAGGCGCGGCGATTGGAGGCGGAGATGGAATGGACGCGGTACCTGCTGCACAAGCTATTCCTTGGTCGCATGGTGCATCGGCATCGCGTGAGCCCGGGAACGGCGTCCGCACTCCTGGTGCGATTCGGGGGGATGGACGCGGGAATGGCGGGCGCGGAGGACATGTACGTTCCGTTGCGGGTGGCGCCTTGAAGAGGAGAACGTGGGGAGATCGGTGCAGGATCAGGGTGGTGGAGCAGGGGAAGGGTGGATTGGCGGACGCGGTTGCGAGGCAGGCTAGGGGCATGCAGATGCCCCCTCGGGCCCGCCGGGGCTCGGCCGCGAGATGTGCGGACGAGGCTTGGAAGAGCGGGTTCCGCAAGGGGGTCCCAAGTCTTCGCGCGAGGAGGTGGGAAGGTCGCGATCCGCAAGCGGGCAAGGGGCGGCAGGCTTCGCGCCAACAGGCCAAGGGGACCTGGCTTTTCAACACTCCGTTGGCGCAGCGTGAGGCGAGAACCGGCCACCTAAGAACGGCTTACGCGGGGATCAGGGGGTGTATGGGCAGCTTGGCATCGGCGGAGTGCGCCGTGCAGGATGGGCGTGATGCGTGCGTTGCGGGTAGCGTATTCGGATTTCTGGCCGGGGTTTGACCCTGGGACGCACCGATTGATGGGGCTGCTGGCGACGCGCCGCGGCGTTGTGCGAGGGGAGTTCGGGGACGCGGACGTGCTGGTGTACTCGGACTACGGGGAGCGCCACTGGGGATTCAAGGGCCTGAAGGTCTATTTCACGGCGGAGAACATGTGGCCGGACTTCGAGCAGTGTGACCTGGCTTATGCGCCGGACTGTCCGGCGAGGGACCCGAGGTGGGTGCGGTACCCGTATTACGCGCAGGCGTTGCCGTTGGTGGGATCCTTGGTGCGCGGGCCTTGTCATGACCCGGGAGAAAGCCTTTCACGACCGGGGTTCTGCGGGTTCGTCGCGAGCAACCCGCGGGCTCCGGAGCGAAACCGTTTCTTCCGGATGCTGCGTCGGCGCCAGGCGGTGGACTCGGGCGGGCGCCATTTCAACACGCTGGGCAGGCGCGTGGGGAACAAGCTGGAGTTCTTGAAGGGGTATCGGTTCAACCTCGCGTTCGAGAACACGCGTTCGCCGGGGTACGTGACTGAGAAGTTGGTGGAGCCGTTGCTGGTGGGGTGCATCCCGGTCTATTGGGGCGCGCCGGACGTCGGGGAGGCGTTCGATCCTGGCTGCATGATCGACGTGTCTGGCTTCCCCACGTTTGAGGACGCAATCGAGCATGTCCTGCGGGTGGACGCGGACCCGGAGGCGCGGCTGCGGTTGCTGCGGACGCCCCCGTTCCGGGGCAACCGGGAGCCGGCCTGCATGTCGGACGACTACTTGGTTGAGCCGGTGCTTCGGTTGCTCGACTCGGGGACAAGGCCGGGCGCAAGGCGATACCGTCATCGGCGGCTGCGGGAGCACGTGTATGGGAGCGCATGGCGGCAGACATGGCTGAGCCTTGCGTGCCGGGCGGAAGGGGTTGCGTGGAAGCTCGGCCTTTGGAGGTGAACGAAGGGAAGGGGTTCAAGGAAGGAGGGTGCGGTACACGTCGTTGATTGCGTTGGCCTCGGACTCGAGCGTGAAGTGGCGGGCGACATGGTTGCGGGCGTTGGCGCCCATCCACGAGCGGAGGCCCTCGTCGTCGAGCAGGCGGGCCAGCTCGGCCTGCATGGGCCCGACTTCGCCGGGCGGGACGAGGGCGCCGGTCTCGCCGGGCACGACCAGCTCGGGGAAGGCGCCGACGGTGGTGGCGACGACCGGGACGCCAGCCGCCATGGCCTCCAAGGGCGTGACGCCGAAGCCTTCCCAACGCTGGGGTGCGACGAAGACGTCGAGGGCGGCATACCAGTCGGGCGTCTGGGACGGGGGCACCTCGGGCGGGAAGAGGATGCGTTGGGCGAGTCCGGCCTCCCTCACGCGTTGGCGGAGGGTGGCGAGGAAGGTCCCGTGACGTCCGACGGCCCGGCCCATGACGATGGCGCCGACGTCGGGCCGGTCGCGCGCGACCTGGATCATGGCGTCCACGAAGACATCGGTGCCCTTTTGGTGCCGGATGCGGCCGAGGCAACCGACCCAGCGGAGGGGCGGCAGCCCGAGGCGGGCGAGGAGGGCGGGCTTGCTGGCGGCGGGCTGGAACTGGGCGGCGTCGATGCCATGGCGGACGACGACGGAGGGGCGTTCGAGGTAGGAGGCGGTCTTGCTGGAGGTGGAGATGACGGCGTCCATGCGCCGGATGAGGAACCGGCTCCATGCGGTGTGGCGGCGTTGGGATGCGGAGGTGAAGACGAGCTTGAGGGGGGCGCGGAGGACGAGCCGGAGGAGGATTCCACCGAGCATTTCGACGTTCCGGCGGGCGTGCCAGATGCGCCATGGGCGGCCCTCAGGCGGGGTGCGGAGGGCCGGGAGATCGCGGAACCGAACGCGGGGGACGGTCTGGGCGAGTCGGGGCGCTAGGGCGGCGATGGGCAGGGAGCGGGCTTGGACGGGGATGACGCGCTCGAGGGTGGCGGTGACGCCGGAAAGGCGTTGCTTGAAGTTGGGCGCGATGACCCAGACGCGTCGGATGTCCTGGTAGGATGTCACGAGGAATGGAGTGGGAGGGCGAAGGCGCGGCGGTGCGCTTGGACTATGGGCTGGAGGGGTGGAAGCGAGAGGATAGGGTGGGGCCGGGATGAAGGCTCGTGATTGGTTCAACCAGTGGATTCCGGGCGGGACGGTGCTGGCGAGGGCTTCGGGGCGGCGCGAGGTGGAGGCATTCCTTGGGACGTTGAGGCCCGTGGAAACGGGGTATGGTTTGGTGCGGATGGGCGGGGAAGGGGACGGGGGCTACCTTGTGCCGGACGATCTGGAGGGGATCGAGGCGTGTTTCTCGCCGGGGGTGGCGAACACGGCGAGCTTCGAGCTGGACATGGCGCGGCGAGGCATCCCGAGCTTCATGGCGGACTATTCCGTGGACGGGCCCCCGGAGGAGCATCCGTTGTTCCGGTTCGAGAAGAAGTTCCTTGGGGCGAGGGAGGACGAGCGGCATGTGACGTTGGACGGGTGGGTGGGTCGTTGTGCGCCGGGTCGTGGCGACCTTGTGTTGCAGATGGACATCGAGGGAGCGGAATGGCCGGTGTTGATTGCGAGCGGGGAGGGGACGCTGGGGCGGTTCCGGGTGATGGTGCTGGAGTTGCACGACGTGCACAGGGTCTGGGAGCGGGCGGGATTGGCCTTGATGGAGGCGGCGCTGGGGCGTTTGCGGGGGATGTTCGTGGTGGCGCACGTGCATGGGAACAACCGGGGAGGCGTGGTGCGGCGAAGAGGGGTGGCAGTGCCGCCTTTGATGGAGGTGACGTTCCTGAGGCGGGACCGGGTGCGGGGTTCGGGGGGGTGGGCGAGCCTGCCGCACCGGCTGGACCGGCCGAATGTTGCGGGCAGGCCCGAGGTGGCCTTGCCCGCGCAATGGATGGCGTGAAGGGGGGCGTGCGAGCGGGGGTGGGTCGAAACCCGGTTTCCGCGTCTCAGCCCCACTTCTCGGTCTTCATCTGTTCCTTGGGGAGGCCGAGGTCATGGGTGACGAGATGTTCGACGCCCTCGACCATCTCGTTGGTGCCGCAGGCGTAGAAGACGGTGTGGGCGGGGTCGTCCACGAAGGACTTGACCCAGTCCGGGGTGATACGGCCGCGGCGGCCGGTCCATGGATCCTCGGGGGCGACGCGGGTGCAGGTGACATGGAACTTGAAGCGCGGGTTCTGGGCTTCGAGGGCGCGGAACTCCTGCTCGAAGATGATGTCCTTGGGTTGGCGGACGGAGTACAGGATGGTGATCCGGGTGTCGAGGTTGCGGAGGGTGGCTTCGCGGACGAAGCCGCGGAAGGGGGTCACGCCCGACCCGCCGGCCACGCAGACGAGATGCTTGCCGGGAGGGTCGAAGACGGGGAGGAAACGGCCAGTGGGGGGGATGACGAACATCTTGTCGCCGGTGTCGAGCCAATCCACCACGGACGTTCCCATCTTGCCATCGCGCTTGACGGTGACCTCGTAGGCGCCGCGGTCGAGGGAGCAGGAGCTGAGGGAATAGGCGCGCTTGTACTTGGCCTTGTGGGGCCAATAGACGGTGATGAACTGCCCGGTCTTGAAGTCAGGCTCGTAGCCCTCGGGCCACTTGAACCGGACGGTCTTCACGTCCGGAAGCTCCATCTTCACGGACTCCACCAACATCTCTGCGATGACTTTTGACATGGGAGGCAAGGAAAGGGACGCCGGGATGGCGTCGATGGGCGGCATCATGCCCGTGAAGCCCGGGCTGTAAAGCGTGGCGGCTGACCCCGGCCAGACCGGTCGTTGAAAAACGGGGTCGCGACGGGGGGCGTGATGGGGGAAGGGTTGGGGGATGCGGATGTTGGTGACGGGAGGCACGGGCTTCCTTGGGGGTGCGATGGCAAGGGCGGCCGTGGCAGGGGGGCACGAGGTTGCGGTGTTGACCCGGGTGGCCGGGGCGATGCTGGAACCGCGCGTGCACCGGGTGGTCGGAGGGTTGGCGTCGCCGCCATGGGCGGAGATCCGGGCGTTTGGTCCGGAGGTGGTGGTGCATGCGGCATGGATCACGACCCCGGGAGCGTACCTTGAGTCAGCGGAGAACGACGATTGGCTGCGGTGGAGCCTTGGGTTTGCGGGGGGGCTTGCCGGGGCCGGGGTGCGGCGCTTGGTGGCGCTGGGAACCTGCATTGAATACGCGGTCACGGGCGCGCCGGCGCGGGAGGACGTGACGCCGTTGGCGCCGATGTCGAGGTATGCGAGGGCAAAGGTGGCGTTGCATGAGGGGCTCCGGGGGTGCTTGGGCGGCATGGGAGTGGGGTTGGCATGGGCGCGGATTTTTTACCCGTACGGGCCCGGGGAGCACCCGGCGAGGCTTGCGAGCTCGTTGATTGGCCGGATTCGCGCGGGGGAACCGCTGCGGCTCCGGACTCCGGCGAGCACGAAGGACTACATCCACAGGGACGATGTCGGGGCCGCGCTGCTCCGGTTGGCGTGCTCGGGCGAGGAGGGGGCATTCAACGTGGGGACGGGGATGGGGGTGACGGTGGAGGAGTTGGCGCGGACGTTGGCGGGGCTTGCGGGCCGGCCGGAGTTGGTGGTGGAGGAGCCGGGCGTGGTCGTGGACCCGTTGGACCATGTGGTGGCGGACGCGGGGCGGATGAAGGGCCTTGGATGGACTCCGAAGGTTAGCCTTGTGGACGGACTGCGGGGCTTGCTGGAGTCTCGGCGCGAATGAAACCCCGAACGGATTGTCCTGGGTGTGGTGTGCGACGGTTGGCCGGGGAGCTTGTCCTGAGAAGGCAGCCTGTCGTGTTGAACTACCGGTTTCGCTCGGCGGCGGAGGCCCAGTCTGTTGCCCGGGGTGATGTCACCTTGCGTCAATGCCGGTCATGCGGGCTGGTCTTCAACGCGACGTTCGACGGCACGCGAATGCCCTACGACGAGCGGTACGAGAACCGGCAGGGAAGCTCCCCGACGTTCCGGGCGCACGTGGACGAGATGGTGGCGCGGCTGGGGCGGGTGGCGGGGGTACGGGGCGGGCGGTTGCTGGAGGTAGGCTGCGGGAAGGGGGAGTTCCTGAGGCGCGCGGCGGAGTTGCTGGGCGCGGAGGCGGACGGGCATGACACGTCGTACGAGGGGCCGGGCGAGGTGGACGGGGGGAGGGTGCGGTTCCATGCGGGGTATCTGACGGCCTCGGGGGTGAAGGGGCGGCATGACGCGGTGATTTGCCGGCATGTCGTGGAGCATGTGCCGTGCATCGGGGGGTTCCTGGGGGGCCTTGCGGGGATTGCGCGGGCGGCGGGGGACCCGTTGGTGGTGCTGGAAACGCCGCGGTTCGAGTGGATCGTGGAGAACGAGTGCCTTTGGGACGTCTTCTACGAGCACTGCAACTACTTCACCGGGCCGACCTTGGCGCATCTGGCGCGGCGGGCGGGATTTCGGGTGGCAAGGCACGCGGCGGTTTTCGGCGGGCAATACCAGTGGCTCGAGCTTCGGTTGATGCGGCGAGCGGCCGCGCGCGTTCCGGCCGGGCCGGGGATTCCGGCCGGGGGCTCGCTGGCGCGTTTTGGCAAGGGGTTCGAGAGGCGCAAGGCGCGGTTGGCGGCGTCGATACGGGATGGGCGTCGCGGCAGGCCATGGGCGGTATGGGGCGCGGGCGCGAAGGGGGTGGCCTTGGTGAACCTGCTGTCGCGGTTGAAGCCGGCGTGCGTGGTGGACGTGAACCCGGCGAAGCAAGGGGGCATGATCCCGGGCACGGCGGTACCGGTGTGCGCGCAGGGCGACGCGGGGTTGCCGGGGCTGGGGTTGGTGGTGATCACGAATCCGAACTACGCGAGGGAGGTTCGGGCCGACCTTGATGCGGCGGGCTTCCGGGGAAACATCCTGTGCCTCTGACGTTGGCGCGGGGGGCGCGACGGGGCAGGGTCTTGAAAACGACATGAAAATCACCATCGACACGGAGGCGCGGACGTTGGTCGCGGAGGCCGGGGGTGCGCGGGAGGAGATGCCGTTGTACTCGGACCGGGCGTTCGAGCTGGTTTCGGATGCATGGGTGAAGTTGGGGTGGAACCAGCGATACTCCTACACGTTCTCGTGGATGGGGCGGCCGATCATCCAGTTGCCGGAGGACATGGTGCGGACGCAGGAGGTGCTGCATGCGGTCCAGCCGGACGTGATCATCGAGACGGGGGTGGCGCATGGGGGTTCGCTTGTGTTCTACGCGAGCCTTTGCAAGGCGATGGGGCGTGGGCGTGTGGTGGGGATTGACATCGAGATCCGGCCGCAGAACCGGGCGGCGATCGAGGCGCACCCGCTGGCTGGGTACATCACGTTGGTCGAGGGCTCCTCGACGGACCCGGCGGTGGTGGCCCGCGCGCGGGGGATGGTGCGGCCCGGCGAGAAGGTCTTGGTGCTACTGGACTCGAACCACACGAAGGCGCACGTGGCCGCCGAGCTGGAGGCGTACCATGACATGGTGACGCCGGGCTCGTACATCGTGGCGACCGACGGGATCATGAAGGAATTGCATGACGTGCCGCGGGGGGAGGCGTCGTGGACCTGGGACCATCCCACGGCGGCGGCGGCGGAGTTTGCTGCGGCCCATCCGGAGTTCGAGCTGGCCCAGCCGCCGTGGCCGTTCAACCAAAGCGGGCTCTCCCGGAACATCACGCACTGGCCGGGCGCATGGCTGCGAAGGCGATGAACGAGGGTGGTGCTCGCGGCGGCGACGAGCCGGCCGTGTTGACGGCGATCCCGACGTACAACGCGGAGCGTTTCCTGCCCGCCACGTTGGATTGCCTTGCACGGCAGACGCGTCCGCCGGGCCGCATCGTGGTGATCGACAACGGATCGACCGACGGCACGGAGGCGCTGGCGCGGGGGCATCCCACGCTGCGGATCGAGTGGCGGAGGAACGAGTCGAACGTCGGGGTGCTGGGCAACCTGAACCGTTGCCTTGGGCTGGCGACGGAGACGGACTACCTGCACCTGCTGATGGCGGACGACCTTGTCCGGCCGACGTTTTACGAGCGGTGCCTCCCGGCCCTGGAGGGCTTGCCGGCACAGGGCTTCAGCTACGTGCCGGACGACAAGGTCAACGGGCAGGGCAGGGTCGTGATCCCGGCGCCGGCGCCGCGGCGGCGGGCGCCGCGGGTCGTGAGGGCCGGCGAGTTCATCCGGCGCCAATCGACCCTGGAGACGGTGTTGCTGCCGGGCGTCCTGTTCCGGACGCGGCGCAGTCCCGTGCCCGCGCGGTTCGACAGGTTTCCCCAGCTGGCGGACGGCGTGTTCCTTGCGGAGGTGGCGCACCGTGGCTGGACGGTCGTCGAGGTCCCGGAGGTCCTTTGCGAGTACCGGTTGAGCGACATGAACGCGTCGAGCCGGCATCGTTCGCAGGTGGAGAGCTTCGTGCGGGACGAATGGCGAGCGATGAGCCTCGTGGCGGGCTGGATTCCAGAGCCCGCATGGCGAAGGCCCCTCACGCGGGCATGGCTGAGGCTTCGGTTCGCGGCGCGGACGGAGGTGAAGCGGCAATTGTTCGAGCAGGGCAACCCGGGGTACGCGGCCGAGGTGGATGCGGTGCGCCGGGAGGTTGCGGGCTGGTGGGTGGGCGCGCTTGGCGTCGCGGTGGTTCGGGGGCGGGACTGGGTGCGGCGCATGGCGGGGCAGCCCACGCGCCGGGAGGAGTTCGCGTCCTTGCAAGGGCCGGGCGGCGGGGGGGGGGCAGCGTGATGGCGTGCAACGGGATGAAGTGCCTTGGCATGTTGCCCGGGATAAGGTTCATGGGCTGGGCATGGGCATGGGCATGGGCATGGTGGTGGGTCGTGGCATGGACCTTGGGGCTGGATTTCCATGCGGCCTCGGCCGCCGCCGCTTCCCGGCCCAATGTGGTCTGGATCGTGGTGGAGGACATGTCGGCCCACTGGAGTTGCTACGGGCCGGACGGCGCCCCGACGCCGGTGGTGGATGGGTTGGCGGCCCGCGGGGTGCGCTTCGAGCGGGCGTTCGTGACCGGTCCAATTTGCTCGATCAGCAGGTCGGCCCTGATCACGGGTTGCTACCAGACGGCGATCGGCGCCCAGCACCATCGGTCCAGCAATGCGGCTCATCCGATCCGGCTGCCCGCGCCGGTCCGGCCCGTGACGCCGTTGTTGCGGGAGGCGGGGTACCACGTGAACAACCTCGACCTGGAGGGATTCCTGGACGCAGGCAGGCCCGTGAAGGTGGCGAAGACGGACTACAACTTCGAATGGGACGCGGGGGTGTGCTACGACGCGAGGCATTGGACGGCGCGGCCCGGGGGAAAGCCCTTCTTCGTGCAGGTGCAACTTCATGGCGGGAAGCGTCGGGGGGAGGCGCCCGGGCCGCGTTGGCCGGAGGTGGTGCGTTCGACGTTGGGCGGGACGACGGACGTGGCTTCGGTCCGTCTGCCGGCATGGCTTCCGCGCGACCCGGTGATCTTGGCGGACTGGGCGCAGTACCTCGACACGGTCCGGATGATGGACCACGAGGTGGGACGGGTCCTTGCGTGCCTGCGCGAGGCGGGGGAGCTGGAGCGGACGGTGGTGTTCGTGTGGACGGACCATGGGGTGAGCCATGTGCGGGCGAAGCAGTTCCTTTATGACGCGGGG
>CAIYFP010000003.1 GCA_903925515.1 uncultured Verrucomicrobiota bacterium | reverse complement strand
GCACTTATGACCCCGACGCACGGGCGATCCAGCCTCTCGGGACCGTCCGTGTCGTAGCAAACCAACCGTTCCGCGTGCCCATCCATGTGTCGCGCCAGGACGAGTTCATGGCCTTGAACGTGCAGTCCGGACCCAACTGGGTGGCCGTGAATGGCCTGGGCGTCGCCGGAACCCCGCCGGCATCGACGACGGGGAACTTTGTGGTCACGTATGCGGTTCGCGACCTGTACGACCAGTCGGCCGTGACCAACCAGTTCACGATCGAAGTCGTGGCCTCGGGAACCCCTTCGGTGCCCGCCCCCCTTGCGATCATCAGCACAAACCGATACACGGGCACGATCGTGACCTTCACGAGCCGGGCGCCGTTCCTCGCGCAGTCGCCCAATGGGTCCAACAGCTTCACGATGCGGTATTACTACAAGACCGAGGCCAGCTTCGCATGGCCCGGGATTGCCAACCCGCCGGTTGCCGGGACGATCGTGCCTTATCTCCGCCCGTTGAATCCAACGACCGGTGCCCCGATTGGGGATCCGGCGTCCGACCAAACGGTCTCGTTGGACATCGTGTACCGTCCGTTCTGGCCGGAGCGTGATCCGAAAGATTCGTCGAAGCCTGTTCCCACCCTGCCGTTTGCGGCGACGTTGGCCAAGCCGGCCTTTGGATTGCCGGGGGTGCGGGACTTCAAGACGGCCCATGTGTTGTATCAGCAGAGCATCGCGTCCAACGTGCGGGACCCGAAGGTCAGCGCGGTGCTGCACGATGCCACGCGAGCCAAGTTCTCCGACATCAGCGGCCTAACCAACGGCATGTGGGTGGCGGCCAATGGGGTTACGCCTCAACTTTTGGGCGACAAGCAGTACAGTGGGAAGTTCCCGCAAAATGGATTCGCCCCGGCGAGCGTGAACATGACGATGTTTCAGGGTAAGTACTATTTTCCAAACCTCCCCCCGCA
Organism: uncultured Verrucomicrobiota bacterium; assembly: GCA_903925515.1. GTDB lineage: Bacteria > Verrucomicrobiota > Verrucomicrobiia > Limisphaerales > UBA9464 > UBA6176. The sequence continues at coordinate 4,438 of CAIYFP010000003.1, read as the reverse complement.
TCTTGCGACGCGAGTCTTTATCGACCCAAATAGGGGAAGCCGTGGGCAATTGGTGCTCCAAGGGGAGTTTAAGGACGAGATCCTCGGGGAAAGCTACCTGATGCCCAACGTCCTGCGAGGTTCTGATTTGGAGGCGGTGTACAAACTGTGCCCGGAATCCGACGTTCAGGGACGGCCGGCATGGGAGGCATTCGTGGAACGACTGGCCACCGACGTTGAGACGTTCATGGAGGACCCCGACGTACCGGGGACCTACATCCCAGACGAGGCCGCCACGAGGAGTGTGGGCGTTGGGGACTTGGCCGAGGTCAATAACGACAATGTCATGGTGGATTCCTATGCCCTGAGCGCGACGGGGCCTGGATCGGGGTATGTGACGGTGCTGGAGGCGAGCGGCACGGCCCGTACCAAGCCGGGCGACCCGGTGTCCATGCACATCCTACGGGTGGGCGGCGGCCTGAACCGCGGCGAGGTCAAGCCCATCCTTTCGTCCAATCCATTGAGCGAGCTCGTGACGTTCCAGTTCACGGGCGACATGGCCGCGAGGTATGATGAATTCGAGTACGAATGGAAGATCGCGGCCCCGGTGGATGGCTTCCCGCCGCAGGTCGATGCCACGATGTCGCGCTACCTGTCCCTCAAGGACATCGGGACCGACATCCCCCGGGTGACGATCGGTGGAGCCGGCATTCAGGCCTTGGGCGACAATTATGTGGTGATGCGGTACCGGCCGATCTCCCCGTCCCATCCGTTGTACAAGGAAAACCCGACGGATGCCGACTGGTCGGCATGGACGGCCCCGGCGTTGGCCGAGGGTTGGATCAAGCGGGTGCTGGCCGGGATCAACCCGTTCAACCAACGGGTCACGGAATTGTTCAACAACCAGGTCAACACGGAGGTGAGCTTGCTGACGCAGGCCGGGAAGCGTTGGGAGGGCGACGTGGCCCTGAACCTCGACACGATCAACAAGTATGGGCTGATCGAGATCTATGAGACGGTGTTGCGACGGGGTCGCTCGTTGAGCATCGAGTCCGGGTTCAACTATGGGCCGGCGAACGACGCCCTGCTGCTGGCGGCGGGATATCTGAGCGACCTGTACATGATGATCGGCAACGAGGCATGGGCGGATGCGGCGAACCCGACCATTGGGATCGGCACGGGCGACCGAGTCCACGGGGATGTCGCGACGTCGCTGTTCAGCTTCAAGGGGCAGGTACCCACCCTGCTGGATGAGGAACTGGGCCTGCTGCGCGGTCGCGACGACTTCATGCTTCCCGGGGTGGAGGTGGCCCCGGTGTACAACCGCTTGGTGTGGAACTACACGCGGGGGATTGACGCCGGCGAGATCATCTATGCGCTGAATTACAACATCAGCGAAAAGGAGGACACGGAGACCGACGGCGTGATCAACGCCGTGGATGCCTCCCACATGTTTCCGCAAGGCCACGGCGACGCCTATGGGCACTATCTCACGGCGATCAAGGGCTACTACTCGCTTCTCCTGAACGCAAACTTCGACTGGGTGCCTCGCATCGAGGCCGTGAACATCCTTGGGAAGCCCGTGTCGGTGGACTATCAGGATGAGCGCAAGTTTGCCGCCGCCGCTGCCGGATTGGCCCGGGCGGGCCGGCAGGTGTTCGAATTGAGCTGGCGCAAGGACTATCAGTCCGTGCGAACCCGGGGCTGGTCGCACCTTTCGCCGGTGCGAGAAAACACGCAGCGCAGCTTCGTGGAATCCGCCACCGGGGCGACCAACCACACGCAACGGACATGGGGTGCGGATCATTGGGCCAGCCGGGTGTCGCAGGGCACGTACCTGCACTGGGTGGTGGGCAATGCGATCCTGCCCGCGATCGATCCCGACCCCACGCACGAGGGCATCCAAAAGGTGGACCGGACCTCCGTCCCCGAATTGCGCGAGCTGGCGATTCTGGCCGGGGGCTTGAATACAGCAATGGATTCGTGCGAGGGCGGTCTCTCGCCCCTTGGGGTCTCGGAAGGTGGCCTTGCGCTGGACATCAACCCCAACCAAATCGGGGGAGCCCCGGGCGGAACCCACTTCGACCAGATCTACGAGCGGGCGGTCCGCGCCCTCAAGAATGCGCAGTCGGCCTTCGACGACGCGAAGGAGGTAACCCGGATCATGCGGACGGAGGAGGAGTCCCTGTCCGGTCTTCAGGCATCGATCCTGAACCAAGAGCGGGCCTACACCAACATGTTGGTCGAGATCTATGGGACGCCCTACCCTGATGACGTGGGGCCCGGGAAAACCTACGCGCAGGGCTATGAGGGGCCAGACTTCATCCACTACGGATACGTGGACAAGGCGGACTTCGACTTCCCGGACCTTTGGAATTACTCGTCGAAGACATCCTGGGAGATCCCCATCATGGACTTCGACAAGACGACCATCATGGCAAACCCAAACAGGATCAATTTCTACAATGTTGCAGTCACAGAGGAGAACCCGGAAAAAGCCGATGGCTTGGCCCGCAATGGGCTCGTGGTGAAGGACAACCATTTTTACTTTAGCTTTGATCTTGGGCCGCACGGCTTCTTGGTCAAGCCGCCGGAATGGAAGGGCGTGCGGCGGGCACCGGGCCGGGTCCAGGACGCCATCAACAAGCAGATGGATGCGCATGGTGCCTTGGCAATGGAGATCAACAGAATGGAGAACGACCTCATGTCGCTCAAAAAGTTGATGAACTTCTTCATGGACGACGTGGACGAGTGGGTTCTGAGCCGCATCGGGGAAGGCGTGCTCGTTGGCTCGGAAACCGTCGTGAGGCAGGCGGAGTTCGCAAACAACATCTTCCAACTCGTGCAAGACAGCATCAAGGAGGACATCGTCGAGACAGCCGATGGCGCCGCCGAGGCGTTGCCGACGAGCTTCGTCGCAGGCTTGGCGTCAGGAGGCGACGTGACTTCGGCCGGGCGCGCGGCGTTGCTGGCGGCGGGCCTTGTTACCAAATCCGTGACCGACAAGGTGAAGATCCTCCGCAACACGTTGGTCATGACGATGCGGAACGTTCAGGACACGGCCAGGGCGCTCTACGACTACAACTTCACGGGTCCATTCGAGTCGATCCAAAGGGAGCGGGGAGACGTTCGGAATTTCATCGTTGCGATGGAGGAGGCCCAGCTTCGACTGGACGACATCAACGCCTTGTTGCTGGCGTATGACCAGTCCAAGCGAGCCTTGCGCTCGGTGTTGGCCGAGGGCGACAAGGTCCAGGCCGAGCGGCTTGTGTTCCGTCGGCAGACGGCATCGGTGATCCAAGGATATCGAACGCGGGACGCGGCGTTCCGGGTGTTCAGGAACGAGAAGCTGGAGCGGTACAAGACGTTGCTGGACCTTGCGTCACGGTACGCGTTGTTGGCGGCGAATGCCTACGACTACGAGACGGGACTGCTTGGCACGTCCCAAGGGCGTGACTTCGTGCGCCGGATCACGGCGTCGCGCGCCTTGGGCGTGATGCGGGATGGCGAGCCGCAGTTCGCCGGGAGCAACATGGGCGACCCGGGCCTTTCGAGCGCCTTGGCCGAGATGAAGGCCGACTGGGAGGAAATCCGGGGTCGCATGGGATTCAACAATCCTGATTCCTATGGGACCACCGTCTCGTTGCGGACGGAGAACTATCGAATCCTCCCGGGAGCGGACGGTGAGTCCAACTGGCGCGACATCCTAAGCCGCGCCTATCGGTCCGATGTGTTGCAGGACACGGACGTGCGACGCCTGTGCATGCAAATTGACAACGGCAGTGGCCTGCCCGTGCCCGGCTTGATCTTCACGTTCTCCACCACGGTGACCGACGGGGAGAACGTCTTCGGTCGGCAGCTAGCGGCGGGCGACAGCAACTTCAATCCCTCGGCCTTTGCCACAAAGATCCATAGCATGGGCGTGTCCCTTGAGGGCTATCGCGGCATGGCCTCGCCGACGGCCAACGCGGGGACGACGAGCGGGGGCACGTCGCCGACCGACCCGGGGTCGTGGTTCCTTGACCCGTTGGCCATGGCTGCCACCCCATGGCTGTACCTCATCCCCGTCGGGGAGGACTTCATGCGAAGCCCGCCCTTGGGTGACCAGAGCGATGTGCGGAGCTGGACGGTGGAGGACTTGGCGGTCCCGATGCCGTTCAACATTGGCGGGTCGCAGCACACGACGAAGCTGTTGTATCAGTCGGCAGATTCGCTCAGCGAGCCGTTGTTTGGGATTCGCAAGCACCAGGCGTTCAGGCCGGTCCCGTCCGCGTCCTTCTTCTCGCCCCTGATCTACGCGGCGAACGGCACCCTTCAGCGCTCGCAGTTCACGAACAGTCGCCTCATCGGGCGCTCGGTCTGGAACAGCCAGTGGAAGCTCGTCATTCCCGGGAACAAGTTGCTGGCCAACCCGAAGGAGGGCCTGGACCGGTTCCGCCAGACGGTGAAGGACATCAAG
>CAIYFP010000002.1 GCA_903925515.1 uncultured Verrucomicrobiota bacterium | reverse complement strand
TGGCGTGGGCCCAAGGCTCGCGGGTCCTCATCACGGAAAACACCAGCCTCAGGGCGCGTCCATCCATGGACTCGGAGATCCTCGCAACTCTCAAGAAGGGGCAGACTTGCGACGCCATGCCTTCCAGGGGTTCCGCCGCGTCGTCGGTGTCCGCCGATCCCGTGCGTTGGGTCGAGTTGACGGCGCCGTCGTCCGCGCGTGTTTGGGTTGCCACGGGCCTTGTTGACCCGGTTACCCGAAAGGTACGGGTGGAGCGGGCCAATCTTAGGGCAGGTCCCGGCACCAACTTCACCGAGGTGGGGCACTTGTCTCGCGGTGCCGACGTCGAGATTGCCACCCAGTTGGACGGATGGACGCGGATTGCCGCCCCGAAGGGTGCGGTGCGCGGTTTCGTGGATGCCGGCGCCACGACCACGGCCGGGGCAATCCCGGGCGAGCCGGGGTATGCAAGGTCGTCCCGCAGGCAATCCTCCACCGCCTCGCCCAAGCCCGTGGCAACCCCGCAGGTACCGTTGCCATCTCCCGCCAGCCGCCCGCCTGCGGGTGCCGGGAGGGCCGTTCCCGCCGCACCGTTTGTTTCCGGAAGGCCGTTGGTAGCTCCCACCACTGCGCCTGCGGCAACCTCGGCCGCGGCGCCGCTTCGCGGGGCTCCTGTCCCGGTGGAGGCCGCGCCTCCCTTGCCGACGACATCGAAGGCTCCCGTTCCCGTTCCTGTTCAGGAGCCCTCCCCTGCGGAAAATCTGATTCCGCCTCCGCCCGTCTCGGGGCGACAACCCGAAATCGTCTTCTCCAGTGACAGGCCAAGGCAAGTCGTGAGGCAAGGCGTCGTGGTTTATGCCATGAGCCCTCAGGCCCCCGGGCGTTACCAGCTTGAAAGCCTCCGAAAGGATGAGGGAACTCTCGCGTTTCTTGTTTCGGAGGATCCCGCCCTCGACTTGCAGGGTTGCAGGTCCAAGCAGGTTGTCATCCGTGGCGAGGAGTATCGCGACGCGCGCTGGCGGACTCGTAGCGTGATCAAGGTCCAATCAATCGAGGCCTTGCCTTGATCGGTTGCCGTCGCCGCGCGGATTCCGCCCGTGGACCCATCCCCGGGGCGGGCCTGCGTCGTTGGCGTGGGTTCGCATCGAAAAGCGGCCTCGGAGTCGATGCGCGCACGCCATGGCGTGCATCGTGCACACCTCGGGCGTCCATGGACGGGTTGCCGTTGGGGGATTGGATGCGATGACGCGCCCTCTGGCGGCCGCACGGGCCCGGGAAACGTGGGAGCCCGGCGATGGGCTCGCGGCCGTGCCGACGACCCTCCGGGCGCAGGCAGGCCCTCATGCGGGGGCCGTCGTGGTTGCGGCGGCTTTTGTCGAAATTGCGACCGAGGTTCGCGAGACGTCGAACCACTCGCGGCGAGCCTCCATGGAATCATCCTGCTTCGTCGCGTCCATGCCTTGGCAGGGTTCGTCTTGGGCTCGGCGAGAATCCCCGAGGGGCTCCTCGAATGTCGCGTTGCCCGCTCCTGCGGCAACAAGCGCTTCACGAACGCACGTCCTGTGGAATTCGGCACCCCGCGCCATGGGACGCGTCGGCCCGCGCGCGGAAACCGGAAAACGGGAAGCGGAAAGCGGAAAGCGGGAAGCGGGAAGCGGGGCAAGCGCGCCAGCTGCCAAGGCCGGCCCCGCCTCACGCAAGCGGATGCCCCAGCAACCGTTCCGCCAAGTCGCCGAGGTCCTCCAGCGGCGCATGCCCCGCGGCTAGGTCCGGGATCAACGAAACCACCGCCACGCAACCCGCCAGCATCCCCGCACGCGCATCGTCGGCTGACCCGGCTACCTTCACCACGCGCGCCCCGTCGCCAAGGCCACATCGCCGTCGCGCCTCCTCCACCTGCCCTGGCCCCGGCCGCGGCACCAACACCTCATCCGCACCCACCACCGCGTCCAGCATCCCTGCGCCCGCCCAGCCCGCTCCCCTCAGGAACGCCATCGCAATGTCGCCGTCCAGCTCGGTGTCGATCGCGACCTGAATCCCTCCCATCCCAAGCTCCGCCATCAACGTTCCGGCGCCCGGGTTCACGCGCACCGGCTCGCCCGACTTGATCGATTCCAGCAAGCGCCCGCGAAAGTCCTCGAGCACCGCCCCCACCAGCGGACGCACCACCTCGGGCGCAAGCCGGGTTTGACTCGCCACCCATTCGTTCAGCGCCACTCGCGTCGGAAGCATCACCAACCGGGACAAGTCACCATCGCCCGCCGAAAGGTCCGCGTACGACAGGGCCGCCGCCAGGCACGATCGGACCCGATCTCGCTCCGGGCACAACCCGCCGAGCAGGTCCAAGACGACGAGGTCCGTCCCTGCAATGGGAACAGGTGCAATGCGCTCGGCGGCGCCCGTGGGTTGAACAGCTTGCATGCGTTGTATCGCGCGGTGTGCTTCGGATGATTTTCCCAATCCTATGCACTCCTGATCCATCCCGAGAAAAGGTTGGGTGGCCTTCGTGTGACATTCCGGGAACGGTGCGCCCATCACGCATCCGCCCGGCGCAATGGGGTCACATCCAAAGTATTGACATTTGGATGTGCCCCCGTTGCCTTTGCCGTCCGCTCCTGTCGCTTGCGGCGGCAGGCCGTGGTGGTCACGGAGGGAGGCTTGGCTCACGATTGCGGCATCGCCCGGAGCATGAACTCATCGAATAGCGGCACCGTGAACGCCAGGTCGCCGTGCGTCGGACTGTAAATCATTCCCTTCTGAATCAGCTTCGCCCGGCCCGGCCCAAGGCTGTTGATGTTCACGCCAAGGGCCTCGGCAATGTCCGCGCTGCGGTGTGCCCCCGCCCCCAATCCCGCCATGGTGCGCAGGAAGCGCTTCTCCCCCGGCGTCAGCCGGTCGAAGCGGACACGGAAAAAATTGGCATCCAGACGCTCAATCACCGTCGCGGTGGCCGCCTTCACCACCGCCAACGTGATGGGTGGCCCCGCGGCACGATTCCACGACTGATAACCCCATTCCTGAATGAAATACGGATAGCCCTGCGTCAGCCGGAAAATCTCCTTCAGCGCGGCGGCTTCAAATTCCACGCCGGCCGCCTTGGTCGGGTCTTGCAGCGCCTTGTTGGCGTCCGGCTCGGACAGGGCGCCGATGTCCGGGAAGCTGAACAACCGCTCCGCGTAGGATTTCGATT
>CAIYFP010000001.1 GCA_903925515.1 uncultured Verrucomicrobiota bacterium | reverse complement strand
TGGACCTTTGCCGAGAGAAACCCAACGCTCTGCTTGAATTCTATTCGGCTGGCAGCGAGGGACCCACGAAGGCGGATGCCTTGTTGGAGGTCTCGGGTCGCAAATGGCGGAAACTGGGTTGATTACGAAGACTTGTCGAAGCCGCAGGTCTTGGAACGCCTGGGCGATCTGGGAACCACGGATCGCCTCAAAGGCCGAGACGGAGACGGTTCCATGGAACTCGCCGACATCAATCGTCGGGCAGTCACTGTACAGCGCAGTGGGCGGATCTCCGGGCATGCTGCGGACTCGAAGAGGAGATCTGGTTCCGGAAACAACCAAGAGCCCTGAAAATTCAGCAACGAGGTCCAAGGTACCACGCAACCGAACGGAGCGCGCTTGGACGGAGAATACCCCCTGGTCCGTCGAGGCTTCTTTTCTTTTCCTGAAGTTTCCTCGCAGCCATCGCCATACCGCGGGTTGGTTCAGCAACCATAAACCGGGGAATGAACACTGGTGTTAGCACTGGCAGCACCAAATCCGCGTTTTTGCTGGGAAAATGAAGAATGGTGCCAGGGGGGAGAATCGAACTCCCGACTAAGTTCAGAACATCCAGTGATGTGTTTTTATTGGCTTTTTTCACCATTGCACCTCACTGGACACGGCTGAATGTTAGCACTAGCGTTAGCACTGCAATGGCCAGCATCCACCGAAGACCGAGGTCACCCTACTGGCACGGTGCCTTCCGCCAGGGCGGGAAGCTCGTGCTCAGGTCCACAGGCTCGACCGACAAGGCGGTCGCTCGACGCATAGCTGACGAGTGGGAGCAGATTGCCCGCAAGGCCGAGGCAGGCACCCACATCGAGCAGCAGACCCGAGAGGTGATTGTCGGCATCCTGAAGAGGGCCAACGTCGAGTCGCACAGCATCAAGACGCCGGCGCTCAAGGCATTCCTGGAAGGCTGGCTGGCCTCGAAGCTCTCGGCCTTGGCCAAGGGCTCAGCCTGGAGCTACCAGAAGTCGGTGGATGGCTTCCTGACGTGGGCCGGCAATAAGGCGGCGATGCCGATTGGAGCCATCCAACCTCAGGATGCCCGCGCCTACATCGCCAGCCTCCAGAGCGCCAACTACGCGAGCAAGACCGTCTCGGTGTACGGCAAGGTATTGCGCTCAGCCTTCAAGCAGGCGGTGACCGACGGAGTGATCCCGAACAACCCCTTCGCCGCCGCCATTCCGAAGACGGCCAAGAACGCCGTGACGACTCACCGCCGCGGAGTGTTCACTGCTGCAGAGCTGCGGATGCTTTTGGAGACAGCCAAAGGTCGGTCCGAAGATTGGCAGACCGTGGTGCTGGTGGGCATCTACACCGGAGCAAGGTTGCGGGACTGCTGCCGCATCCAGTGGGAGGATATTGACCTCGCTGCAGCCACGCTCAGCCTCCACCAACTGAAGACCGGAACCCGAATCCAGATTCCGATCCACCCTGCCCTGTTGGAGCATCTGGAGGCCTTGGCCTCTCGGGCCGGCGACCAGCCCACGACCTTCCTGACACCAACCCTTGCTGAGGCAGAGACCGGTGGCGCTCACGGACTGTCCCTGCAGTTCGCCAAAATCATGCGAGATGCCGGTGTGTCCGCCGGCAAAACCACCTCAGGGACCCGGCGCAAACAGAACGAGCGAGGGTTCCATTCCCTTCGGCACACCTTCATCTCGGCCTTGGCCGCCGCAGACATCCCGGC